>JADFRJ010000022.1 GCA_022561355.1 Chloroflexota bacterium
GCTGATGGAGGTTCATCATGATGGACCGGTTGCCGCCAACCGCGCGGCTCATTGGCATCGGTTGGTATTTTGCGGTTTGCATCGTCGCCGGAGTGATCGGTGGCGCCCTGCTTGACGGAGTTGCAGACACAAAACCGTTGCTGACATTGCTCGGGCTCACCTTGGGATTGGTGCTCGCCTTCTACGGCGGATACCAAATGCTCATGGACGTAATACGGCCAGGCAAGGAAAAAGAGGAGTAGCTTTACGTGGCCCGACTGCGAGTGGCCGGTATCGTCATCGGCGCCCTAGTCCTAATGGGCTTCGGCCTCCTCTTCCTCGGCGCCCCGAAGCCGCACATCGAGATAAAAGCCGAGCCGCTCTGGACCATCGGCTTCTTCGAGATTACCAATACGCTCTTCACGGCTTGGCTGGCGACGGCCGTTCTCTTCCTCATCGCCATCTTCGCGACGAGGAAGATGAGCTTTATTCCATCCGGCCTCCAGAACATCATGGAGGCCGTCGTAGAAGCGCTCCTCACCCTCGTCGAGAACACGGTGGGCCCGAAGCACGCCCGCCGCTTCTTCCCGGTCATCGCGACGATCTTCCTGTTCATCGTCGTCGGGAACTGGATGGCGCTCCTCCCGGTCTTCAACGTCATTGGGAAGATCGAGCCAGTGGGAGTTGAAGAAGAGGAATTCTTTGAAGAAGTGATCATCTTCGAAGACCGTGGGATCTTCATGGTCATGCCCAACACCAGTGAGATCGAGATCCACTTCGACGAAGCCGTCTGCGATGGCGTCGCGGAGGGGCACGAGCATGAGGCCTGTCTGGAAGAAGGGCGCGCGCTCGCCATCGCACAGGCGCGCGAAGACGAAGGCATTGACCCCGCCGCACAGATCGGGATCTTGGCGCCCTATTTCCGGAGTATGAACACGGACCTCATGACACCGCTGTCGCTGGCGATCGTGGCCGCCATCTTCGTTGAGTGGTGGGGCATTAGCGCGCTTGGCTTAGTCGGCTACGGCAAGCGCTTCTTCAGCTTTGGCCGCCTGGCCAAAGGCGACCCCATGGGCATCATAGACATCTTCGTCGGCATCCTTGAGTTGATCGCTGAGTTCGCGCGGCTGATCAGCTTCACGTTCCGGCTCTTCGGCAACATGCTGGCAGGCGAGATCCTCCTCTTGGTGATGACATTCCTGATTCCGCTACTGCTTGCCCTACCCTTCTATGGGCTCGAACTATTCGTTGGGGCGATCCAGGCGTTCGTATTCGCAATGCTCACACTCGTGTTCGGCGCGCTGGCGGTGACCAGCCACGACGACCACGACGAGGAAGAAGCACACGCATCAGGCGGCGAAGTAGCCGCGGCGCAACAGGCAGAATAAGGAAAAGAAAGGAAGGGAAGGCATCATGGACATCACAGCATTGATTCCGCTTCTGGAGCTCTCGGACGACTCCATGCGGTTCATCGGCGCGGGTGTCGCCATCGGCATCGGCGGCGCTGGGCCGGCCATCGGTATTGGCTGGCTCGTCTCGAAGGCGATGGAGGCTCTGGGCCGCAACCCAGAGGCGCAGCCCGTGATCCAGACCAACATGATCCTGGGCATCGCGTTCGCGGAAGCTATCGCGATTTACGCCCTGGTCGTCGCGGTCATGATTGGGTTCGTATTTTAGACCGTCAGTCGGGATACGAACGAAGGGAAGTGGCTCGAAATGGATGAGCTAGGATTAAACCTTCCGGTGTTGATCGCCCAGTTGGTGAACTTCTTTCTCCTGCTGGTGCTGCTCCGCATCTTCTTGTACAAGCCGATCTTGGAGATGCTGGACCGCCGCGCTCAGCGTATCCGCGAGGGTGTAGAAGCGGCCGATCAGTCGAAGGAGCAAGCCTCGCAGGCGGAGGTGGAGGTTGCCAAGCAGATCGATGAGGCGCGCCAACAAAGCCAAGCGCTGCTCGCGCAGGCTCAGGAAGCGGCGACCCGGATACAGGAAGAGTCTCGCAACCAGGCGCGCCAGGAGGCGGAGACGCTGCTGGAACGCGCCCGCAGCGAGATCCAACTCGAACGAGACCAAGCGATCGCGGAGTTGCGCGGCGACTTCGCCGAACTCACCGTGCTCGCCGCCGAAAAGGTGATCAGCCAATCACTCGATCGTCAGGCGCACCAACGGCTGATCGACGAAGCGCTCGCAGAGTCAACGTTCGGAGACGGCTAGCGTGCTGCGCGATCCTGCTGCGAAGCGTTATGCCCAGGCGGCATTCGAGCTCGCCCGTGATCGGGACGAGCTAGAGGCTTGGGAGCCGGCGATGCGTTCATTAGGCGAAGCGACAGCCTCAGATGAGGCGATCGCGTTCCTCGGCGACCGGCGCGTCCCAGGCGAAGCGAAGGAAGCCTTCTTGACGCAAGTGACCGGTGAACTGCCAGCGCTCACCAGCAATCTGGTGAAGCTCCTTGAGAGCAAACGCCGGCTGCCACTGCTGCCACAGATCGCCGAGTTCTTCCAGTCGCTGTTGGACGAGCACAATGGCATCGCCCACGCACAGGTACTAACGGCCGTCCCGATCGGCGACGACGAACGGCGAGCATTGGCTGACCGGCTCTCGGAGCTAACCGGTAAGCAGGTGCAGGTTGAGATACATGAAGCGCCGGAGATCCTAGGAGGCCTGGTCGCCCGCATCGGCGACCGCCTGATCGACGGCAGCGCGAAGACGAAGCTGCTGGCGCTCAAGCGTCAGCTAGCTAGAGCAACCCGCTAACTACACGGGGGTAGAGAATGGCAGTACGAGCAGACGAAATCACATCCATCCTCAAGGAGCAGATCGAGAAGTTCGGCGCGGAGGTGACCTCGACGAACGTCGGAACCGTCGTCGACGCCGGCGATGGCATCGCCCGCATCCATGGCCTCTCGAACGTTATGGCGAGCGAGCTCGTGGAGTTCCCCAGCGGCGTCTTCGGCCTCGCGCTGAACCTTGAGGAAGATAACGTCGGTGTCATGATTCTCGGTGACTACAGCGAGATTCGTGAAGGCGACGAGGTCCACGCGACGGGCCGTGTCGCGGAGGTACCCGTAGGCGAAGCTCTCATCGGCCGCGTCGTAGACCCGATCGGCCAGCCACTGGACGGCAAGGGGCCGATCAACACGGACAAGACCCGCCCCGTAGAGCGCATCGCACCGGACGTCTCGAAGCGCAAGAGCATCGATACACCGATCCAGACCGGCATCAAGACGATCGACGCCATGACGGCCATCGGCCGCGGCCAGCGCCAGCTGATCATCGGTGACCGTTCGACAGGCAAGACCGCGATCGCCGTCGACACCATCATCAATCAAAAGGGCCAGGACGTCACCTGCATCTACGTCGCCATCGGCCAGAAGGCCGCCAAGGTGGCCCAGCTCGTCGGCGTGCTGGAAGAGCACGGCGCCATGGAGCACACGATCGTCGTCCTCGCCTCCGCGGCGGAAGCCGCGGCGCTCCAGTTCATTGCGCCTTACGCCGGCTGCGCCATGGGCGAGGAGTTCATGGCGCAGGGCAAGGACGCGCTGATCATCTATGACGACCTCTCAAAGCACGCCTGGGCCTATCGCCAGGTGTCGCTGCTGTTGCGCCGCCCACCCGGCCGCGAGGCCTACCCGGGAGACGTCTTCTATCTACACAGCCGGCTCCTGGAACGCGCGGCGCGCCTCTCCGACGAAGAAGGAGGCGGGTCGCTTACCGCGTTTCCTATCGTTGAGACGCAGGCGAACGACATCTCTACCTACATCCCCAGCAACGTCATTTCGATCACAGATGGTCAGATATTCCTGGAGTCAGAACTCTTCAACGCCGGCTTCCGTCCCGCGATGAACGCTGGCGTCTCGGTCTCCCGCGTGGGAGGCGATGCCCAGCGAAAGGCGATGCGTACGGTCGTGCGCCAGCTCCGGCTGGACATGGCCCAGTTCCGGGAGCTACAAGCCTTCGCCCAGTTTGGTACCAGCGAATTGGACGCCGCCACCCGGCAGCAGATTGAGCGCGGCCAGCGCCTGCAAGAGATCCTCAAACAGCCGCAATACCAGCCGCTCGCGCTGGATAAGCAAGTCATCATCATCTACGCCGGAACCCGCGGCATCCTTGATGACGTGCCCGTCGACAAAGTGGCCGACTTCGAACAGCAACTCTTCCAGTACATGGACGCCAACCACCCAGAGATCGGGAAGTCGATCATGGAGACATTCGAGCTGCCAGCGGAGCAAGAGGAGAAACTGGACGCCGCCATCCGCCAGTTCAAAGAGACGGCCGGATTTGCCGCCGCCAAGACAACGGCATCTGAGTAGCATGAGCGAGGCGATTAACTAGCACCATGCCCAGTACAAGAGAGATCCGCCGGCGCATCCGCTCCATAGAGAACACCGCCAAAATCACCAAGGCGATGGAGCTGGTTGCCGCGTCCAAGATGCGGCGGTCGCAGGACCGCGCGCTTGCGGGGCGCCCCTATGCTGAGCGGCTGAGCTGGGTACTGGCGGACCTGGCGGAGACGATGCCACAGATGGACCCAGACACGCTCCACCCTCTGCTACAGCGTCGTGAGGTGAAACACGCTTGCATCATCCACATCACGCCGAACCGCGGACTGGCTGGCGGCCTGCCGGCGAACCTCAACCGCCGCGCCAGCGCGCTGGCGCTCGACTTGGGCGTGCCGGCCTCGATGGTCGCGATCGGCAAGAAGGGGCGCGACTACTTCCGCCGGACTGACGTGAACATGCGAGCAACGTTCACAGAGCTGGGGGACTACCCCGAATACATCGACATCCTCCCTATCGCGCGGGTCGTCATCGATGACTATCTGGCCCACGAGTACGACCAGGTGTTCATCGTCTATCCGTACTTCGTCAACACGATGAATCAGGAGCCACGCGTGCATCAGCTCCTGCCTGTGGAACCCCCGGAGGACAAGGCCACGCAGGCCATCGACTATATCTACGAGCCTGACAGGGAATCCGTGCTTGCGGAGCTTCTGCCACGCTATGTCGAGATGCAGATCTACGAGGCGATCCTGGAGTCGATCGCCAGCGAACAGTCGGCGCGGATGGTCGCGATGCGTAATGCGACCGATGCCGCGGAAGAAGTGCTGGAAGAGCTCACCCTCGCCAGGAACAAGGCGCGCCAGGAGCAGATCACGAAGGAGCTCCTGGACATCGTGGGTGGCGCGGAAAGCATGCAGGTGTGAGGAGGTTTCATGGCTGAAGGAACCGTAAGACAGATTATCGGCACTGTGGTGGACATCGAGTTTCCACCGGACGCGCTGCCGAAGCTGTACAACGCGATCGAGATCGAAATGGAAGGCGGCACGCTCGTGGCGGAGGTGGAGCAGCACCTCGGTAACAACTGGGTGCGCTGCCTGGCGATGGACGTCACGGACGGACTGCGGCGCGGGACCAAAGCCGTGGACACCGGCGGCGCCATTTCCGTGCCCACAGGTAAGGGCACGCTGGGCCGCCTCCTCAACGTCCTCGGCGAACCGCTCGACGGCCTCGGCGAAGTGTCGGGTACACGGCAGCCGATCCATCGGAAGCCGCCCGCCTTCGACGAGCAGGAGACGCACGTACAGGTCCTTGAGACGGGTCTCAAGATCATCGACCTGATCGCGCCGTTCACCCGAGGCGGGAAGGTAGGCGCGTTCGGCGGCGCAGGCGTCGGCAAAACGGTCATCATCAAGGAGCTGATCCGCAACATCGCCACGCAGCACGATGGCGTCTCCGTATTCGCGGGCGTGGGAGAGCGCTCCCGCGAAGGCAACGACATGTGGAACGAGATGCGCGAATCCGGCGTCCTGGAGAAGACTGCGCTCGTCTTCGGCCAGATGAACGAGCCGCCCGGCGTGCGCCTGCGCGTCGGACTGACGGCTCTCACCATAGCAGAGTACTTCCGCGACGAAGAGGGCCAGGACGTCCTGCTCTTCATCGACAACGTCTACCGCTACACGCTGGCCGGCATGGAGGTCTCAGCCCTGCTGGGCCGCATGCCGTCCGCCGTCGGCTACCAGCCAACGCTGGCGACCGAGGTGGGCGAGCTGGAGGAGCGCATCACCAGCAACAAGAAAGGCGCCATCACCTCGTTCCAGGCGGTATTCGTGCCTGCGGACGACTATACGGACCCCGGCGTGGCCACGACGTTCGGCCACCTGGATGCGCTCATCACACTGGAGCGCTCAATCTTCGAGCAGGGCCTCTTCCCCGCCATGGACCCACTCGCATCGTATTCGAACATCCTGGACCCGAACATCGTCGGGCAGGAGCACTACGACGTCGCACGAGAAGTGCAGCGTGTGCTGCAGCGCTACAAGGACCTGCAGGACATCATCGCGATCCTCGGCGTTGAGGAGCTATCGGACGAGGACAAGCTCGCGGTATCCCGCGCGCGGCGGCTCCAGCGCTTCCTCAGCCAGCCGATGTTCGTCGCTGAAGTGTTTACCGGCCTGCCGGGCGAGTACGTGTCGATCAAGGAGACGGTCCGCGGCTGCAAGGAGATCCTCGCGGGCGACCACGATGCCCTGCCTGAGCAGGCCTTCTACCTGATCGGCACCATCGATACGGCGCTGGAAAAGGCTGCGAAAATGGAGAAGGAAGCCGGGGGCTAACCAGCATGCCCCTAAACGTCGAGATCGTCACCGCCGAGCAGGTGATCTACTCCGAGGAAGGGGTGGACCAAGTCGTGGCGCCCGGCAGCGACGGGGAGTTCACCGTGCTCCCCCAACACGCGGAGTTCATCACGACGCTCCAGCCCGGCGAGCTGCGCATCACCAAGGGCGGCGCCGAAGACGCGATGGTCATCACCGGCGGCTTCTTGGAGGTGCGCGACGACCGCATCGTCGTGCTCGCGGATGCCGCCGAGCGTGTCGAGGAGATCGACATCGCCCGCGCTGAGGAGGCCCGTCGCAGAGCCGAAGAGGCGTTGCTGGAACAGCGGGAGCTGGCCGACCTGGCAGCGACTCAGGCGTCCCTCCAGCGGGCGCTCATCCGCCTGCGCATCGCCGAGAAGCGCGGCCGTCGCGGCCGGGCGAGACCGCCTCGCGTCTAACCCGGCGCATGCTTGACACTCCCCCGTGCCGGAAGTAGCATCGAGTTACCTATGTGCTACACGGGGTACGTAGGCCACGTCTCCCGTCCTAACACGGAGGTACGAACATGACCATTCGTTTCGTACTCGGGCTGATCATCGGACTTCTGCTGGGCGCGTCATTCGCGCTCGCCATCACGCCTCAGGGCGGAGCGGCCACCCGCCAGCAGCTCTGGGACAAGGCGGCGGAACGCGTCGGCCACGGCGGAACCGGATAGCGACGCGGGCAGGACGGAGACGAGCACGTGCCGAACGCCCAGCTCAAGCTAGTAGTAATCATCGCCTCGGACTCAGATGCCAATCGTCTGATGAAAGCGCTGATCGAGCAAGGCTATCCCGCGACCAAGATTAGCAGTACGGGCGGGTTCCTCCATCGTGGCAACGCCACGATCCTCTCCGGCATCGAGGCCGACGAGGTAGATGGCGTACTCGCAATGGTGAAATCGAAATGCCACGCCCGCACAGAGTACGTGCCGGTTCAGACACTACCCTTCTTCGGTGAAAGCGCGTCGCTGTCTGAGCCCGTGGAAGTGAGAGTTGGCGGCGCTATCGTGTTTGTCGTGAACGTGGAGCGCTTCGAGAAAACGTAGACGAACAGACCAGCTCCACCAGCTTCTTATCGAGCTGCGTGCCAGCCCCACCCTTCAGCACCTGTTTCGCATCCTCCTCGGAGAGCGCATCGCGATATGGCCGAGGCGACGTAAGCGCGACATACGTATCGGCCAGCGAGATGATCCGAGCCTCCAGCGGGATCGTCTCATCGTCCAGCATCTCCGGATAGCCTTTGCCGTCCGGGCGCTCGTGATGGGCGCCAACCCACATGGCAACCTCCTCCATGCCCGGCAGCGCCTCCAGCACCTTCTGCGAGTACGCGGGGTGCCTGCGCATCGTCTCCATCTCTGCCAGCGAGAGGATATCAGGCTTTGCGATGACGCGAGCGGGAACGCCCAGCAAGCCAACGTGATGCGACAGCGCCGCCACCCGCAGCAGCTCGCGCCGCCCCTCGTCGAAACCAAGCGCCTCGGCAATCTGGTCCGCGATCTCAGCAGTACGCTCGCTGTGACCTCCTGTGTGCTCGCCCTTGGCGTCGCCCAGACGAGCGAACACCTTCGCGAACGTGAGGGCGTCCGCAGGTGAGCGATCCGCATCTGTGGACTCGTCAAGAAAGGATGACGCGAGTTCGTCTGGCAACGTGGAGTTGTGCAGCCCTAGCCAGAACGTGTCGCTGCGGACGAGCAAGTGCGCCAGACGCGCAAGGTCGGGCTCGATGATGCTGCCCGAATGCTCGGCCAGGCCACTCTCAAGGTTGCGCCGCGAAGCCAAGGGGTTTGGATCGGTGGCGATCAACGACTCAATCAAATCGGCTGCTGCCACCAGGCGTCCCGTGATCGGGATCCGCTCGCCCTTCAGTTCGGCTATGTACCCCTCGCCGTCCCACCATTCGTGGTGGGTAGCTATCGCTTCCTGGACTTCGGCATCGAAGCCCAGGGCCCGGGCGACCTGAGCGCCCTCGCGAGGATGCGCATGCAGCGCCTCAACTACACCGTCCGGGTTAGCGGGGGCAACCCGTACGGCCACCTGCTCAGGGACCATACCAGCCTGCGCGCCAAACAATGATTCCTCGGTGATCTGCAGTGTGCGGCAAAGCTCCGCGCAGGCCAGAGTCGCGCCGGCATCGTGGAGGAGCGCCGCATAGTAGAGGGTCTCCTGCTGGGCCGCGGGCAGGTCGATCGCCGACGCCAGGTTCAGCGCAATGTAGCAGACCCTAGCCGCGTGGCCGGGCTCTTTCCCTTCGCACAGGTCCAGGCCATGGGCGAAGGCGGCGGTCAACTCCGCCCTCGACGGCACGGGTATGGGCCATGCCTGAGGATCGCCGGCGCGTTTCTCAGCGCGCGCTGTTTGGCTTCTGGATGAGTTCGTTCGTTTCGTCAGGACAGTCACCCCCGAAGGAGTATCGGCCTGAGAGACCCAGACGTGCACCGTGCCGGACTCTGAATCCGGCACGGTGCAGGGTTTCCGTTGCTTAACGAAAGGTTATGCGATGAACAGGGGCGCCAATACCAGCGTAATGGTACTCAAGAGTTTGATCAGCACGTGTAGCGAAGGGCCGGCCGTATCCTTGAACGGGTCACCAACCGTGTCACCAACAACGGCTGCCTCATGCGGAGCTGAGCCTTTGCCGAGGACGTTGCCATCGTCGTCCAGCAGTTCGCCGGACTCGATGTATTTCTTAGCGTTATCCCAAGCGCCTCCGCTGTTGTTGAGGAAGGTCGCCAGAATGACGCCGCCGATAGTGCCCACCATGAGCATGCCCGCTACAGCCAGCCAGCCACCCGAGTCAGGCGTCATGATGGTGGTGGCTTCACCGAGTTCGTTGAGCACCGGAATGCCTGTGTTATAGGTTGTATCACGCGCGAACCTAAAGATCAGGCCGACGACCACAGGCGCGCTAACAACGAGAATACCAGGCAAGATCATTGCGCGGAGAGACGCCCTTGCTGTGATGTCCACCGCGCGTCCGTAGTCCGGCCGCGAGGTGCCCGCCATGATGCCCGGGTCTTCCCTAAACTGACGCCGCACCTCTTCGATGATCGTGCCAGCCGTGTTGCCCACCGCGCGGATCGCCAGCGATGTGAACAGGAATACGAGCATGACGCCCATCAGGGCGCCGACAAACACATCAACGCTCGCGAGGTCGATCGGCAACCGTTCCGTAAGTGGAATCTCAAGACGTTCTTTCACCCTGTCCAAGTAGGCGCTGAAGAGCAGGAACGCGGCCAGACCCGCGGAAGCGACCGCGTAACCCTTAGTGAGCGCCTTCGTTGTGTTGCCGACAGCATCCAGCTTGTCGGTGATCTCACGTGCGCTTTCCGGCGCGTCAGACATCTCCGTGATGCCGCCGGCGTTGTCGGTGATCGGGCCAAACGTGTCCATCGCCAGAACATACGCCGCGGACATCAACATGCCCATCGTCGCGACGGCCGTCCCGAAAATACCGGATGTGAACTCTGGGATTCCCGGGATGTTGGCTGAACTGCCAAGCCAGAACGATAACACCAGCGCAAGGCCGATCGTAATCGCCGTAGCGGCTGTTGTCTCGTAACCGACGGCAGTACCGATCACGATATTGGTCGCCGGCCCAGTCTTCGAGGCTTCGGCGATCTCCTTCACCGGCCGCCAGGAACCGGACGTGTAGTACTGCGTGATGTAGACAAACGCCAAGCCGGTCGCGATACCAACGAGACCGCAGTAGAAGAACCAGTACCAGGCATCGCCAAGCATCACCTTTGTGCTGATGAAGAGCCCTACTACTGAGAGCGCCGACACGATAAAGTAGCCGCCGTTCAGCGGCTGCATCGGGTCCTTCGGCTCCCGGGCGGCGAACAGCGGCACGGCCGTCAGGCCTGCCATCGTCGCGAAGATGCCGAAAGACCGCAATACCAACGGGAACATGATCCAGGCGATGTCGTCGGTCACGGTGAAGATCGCCACGCCCAGGATCATCGCCCCAATGTTCTCCGCGGACATCGACTCGAACAGGTCTGCGCCACGGCCCGCACAGTCACCTACATTGTCGCCCACTAAGTCGGCGATGACGGCGGCATTGCGAGGGTCGTCCTCTGGAATGCCCGCCTCGACCTTGCCGACGAGGTCGGCGCCCATGTCTGCCGCCTTCGTGTAGATGCCGCCGCCGAGCTGGGCAAACAACGCTACAAAGCTGGCGCCGAAGCCGAAGCCGACGATCAGGAATGGAGCGATTTCAGCAGGATTGCCCAGTAGCGAGCTGTAGACCGCGAAAATACCGGACACTCCCAGCAAACTCAGTGCGACAACCAGGAAGCCGGAAACGGCGCCACCCCTCAGCGAGACGGTGATCGCCTCCTTCAGGCTCACCTGGGCCGCCGCCGCTGTGCGTATGTTTGAGCGTACGGCGATAAACATGCCGATGTAACCGGCCAGGGCAGAGCAGAAGGCGCCAACAAGGAACGCGATCGCGGTCAGGAGACCCTCCTCCCAGCGGCCGACGACCTCTTCGCCAAACGTGATGTCTCCACCTTCAAAGACGATCGCCTTCACGCCTTGGGAAACACCACCCACGATTAAGAACAGAGCCACAGCAGTGAGCAGGGCCATGATGGCGATCGTTCGATACTGGCGACTGAGGAACGCCATGGCGCCCTCGAATATCATGTCCGAGATCTCTCGCATCGAATCCGTGCCCGTATCGCGCCGCAGCACGTCCCACGCCAGGTAAGCGGCGAAGAAAACGGCGGCGAACCCGCTCACAGGGACTATCCAGATTAGTTCCATGGTTTGCTCCTCGAATTGCTAATTCAGGTAGTTAGACAAACGTTATGGAGGCTCTTCGCCTCCACAAGCCGGAGTGTACTAAGGCCTCAGAATAGGATCAAGAAGTGCAGTATGCCGTGATGGCGGCTCGCCCTCACGCTCGCTGAGCACGGCTTCGTGCTAGCGGTGCTCGGCGGGCAGATGGCAGCGGTCGTTCATGCTCAGCAGGACCGCCCGCTCCGCGTCGAATTCCACGACTGAGACTGCGCCCAGGTCATGACGCACGCGGCGGAATTCCGAAAGGTCGATACCCATCACGCGGCAGAGAACCGTCAGGATGACAAAGTTGTGACTCACGGTCGCGACCGTTTCATCGGAATGCTTGTCTCTGATCGCTTCCAGGGCAGCCCAGGCTCGCTCTTGCACCTGGCGTAGGCTTTCGCCGCCCGGCATGCACAGGTCGGCCACCCGTTCTGAGCGCCACTCCTTCAGGAAGACCGGGTAGCGCTCAGCCAACTCCGCGAACGTCTGGTTCTCGACCTCGCCGACGTCCATCTCGATCAGGCCGTCTTCGATCTCGACGGTGAGGCCGAGCGACTTCGCGAGCGGAGCGGCGGTCGCCGTCGCGCGCTGCAGCGGGCTGGAGTAGATGGCAGTGATCGGTTCGCCATGCAGCGCCGCGCCAATGCTGTCGGCCTGCAGGAGGCCACGCTCGTTGAGTGGCACGTCCTCCCGCCCCAGAGCGATCTGGCCGGCATTGTGGGACGTCTCGCCGTGACGGACGAGCAGGAGACGCATCGTTAGAGGTAACGGCCGCGCCGGCGCCACGCCAATCTGGCTCGCGATTCGTCGGCTAGCAGGAGACGGCGGCGGTGCACGCGGACCGGGTCGGGCAGCCCGAGAGCCTTCGCGACCTGATCCGCCCTGCCCACGCCATCGGGCCCGCAGCGAAGCCTCATCGCTAGACGAACCGTGTCTGTGCAGGGTTCTACGACCGTGACGTCCCCTACCAGGGGCCGTAGGTCATAGCGTCTCGTCTTCTCTCCCCGCCTATCCTCCCAGGGAAGCGCGTCCGCCGCGAGCAGGTCGGCGACCGCTTTGGGTACGTCCTCGCCGTTCGCGTCGATGTCGACATCATAGTCAGCCCAGCGGACCGCCGACGGCAGCGAGGGAAGGCCCATGCCAACCTCCGACACGCCCAGGACCGTAAGTCCTTCCGGCAGTTCAGGTCCAAGCCGCCCGGATAGGGCGGCCGGCTCGACGACCTCCGCGGTGATGGCGTCCAGCAGCTCGCCTTCGCTCGTTACCCCCATCGGGAGGCCGGCGGCTATTGTCACGCGAGGCTGCGGCCGGCTGCCTTGTGAGTAGGAGAGCACAACGCCGGCGCTCCCCAGCGCCTGCACCCAGATGCGCGTCATGTCCAAGTGGCCGACGGCTGCGGCCTCCGGTCCGCGACCGAACCTAATCCTCAGCCGTTGAGCTTTCGTACCGCTGGCAGCGCCAGCGTCGTGCTCTGCCACTACGAGGCCTCCGCAGTGGCTGCGGGGCTGGCAGGCAACCGCATGATGATCAGCGTTTCGATCTTGCGCTCGTCCACCTCAACAATCGTGATGCGTAAGCCATCGCCCTCTACCTGTTCCCCTACAGCGGGGAGATGGCCCAACAGGCTGAGTGCGTATCCGGCAACGGTCTCGTAGTCGCCTTCGGGGATCGGCAGATCGAGGTCCTCTCGGGCTTCGTGCACCCCCATGCCACCGTCTACGCGTACCGTATGCTCGTCGATCATCTGGAACTCCTGCTCAGGCCTCCCTAACTCATCCACCACGGGCCCGACCATCTCCTCAAGTAGCATTTCGAGTGTGATGATGCCAGCCGTGCCGCCATACTCGTCGACCACCAAGGCCATGTGGGCGCGCCGCTCCTGCATCTCCACCAGCAGCGCGCCAGCCAGCTTCGTTTCGGGGACGGAGTACGCAGGCCGCACCAGCGCGTCGATAGGCGTGTCCTGTCCGGCCCGTCCCTGAGCGATTGCGCGAAGCACATCCTTGATGTTCACAACACCGATCACGGAATCGAGAGATTCCCGAAACACCGGGAACCGCGCATGCGGTGTCTCGTTGAACGTCTTGTAGAATTGCTCGGTTGTCGTTCCGGCTTCCAGCCCAACAACCTCCGTGCGCGGCACCATCAGCTCGTTAACCCGCCTGTCGTAGAAACGAAAGACCCGCTCGACAAGCTCTGCCTCTTCCTCGCCGAAGGCCCCCTCTTCAGCGCCGATGTCGATCAGCATTCTCAGTTCAGCCTCCGTCACCGTTGGTGAAACGTCCGCCCCTGCTGGCGAGAAGATGCGGGTAAGCATGTTCGGCGCGGCGGCGAACAGCACAGCTACGGGCCTGAGCACAATCGTCACGACCTCCGCGGGCCGGGCCAGCAGCAACGCGATTCGATCCGCGGACCTGGCGGCCAGCACCTTCGGTGTCACTTCGCCGAAGAGCGCGATGCCGCTCGTCACGATCACCGTGCCGACGACCAATCCCCAGCCACCGGCGAGGTCGACAGCGAGCAGGCCGGCTAGGCTGGAAGCGACGACGATAAACAGGTTCTGGAGCAACACGATAGCAGCGAAGAACAGGTCATCGCGCTCCCGAATGCGTTCGAGCGCTTGGGCGCTCTTGCTACCTTCTTCCGCCAGGTGGCGAACTCGGATGCGGTTCGCTCCGACGATGGCGATCTCAATGGTGTTCACGAGCGCGTAGCCGATCACGCTGCCAACCAGCAGCGCAAGGCTCCACGTCGTGCTCAGCGGCACAGCCAGCCCCCCTTCGCCGCCGCCGGCCTGCAGGAACGGCGCGAAGAACGCGGATAACGGAATTGAAGTTGCTATGCTCAAATCTCGGCCGGCCACTTGCGTACCCGGCCCCACTCAAGATCATACGCACGGATCGATACGCTGTCAAAGTCCTGTACTCGTTCAGTACGCGGGTGGCCGGCCACCTACTCGTGTCGCCGAAGTTTGTTTTGCAGAAAGGCCCTGTTTCGGTGTATGCGGATTCTCATTTGAAGCCGCAGGCAGCAGCCCTACGCGCAGCTATGCCCGAGCTGTTGGATGACACCGAGGATGTCGTTCGGCAAGTCGATGACGCCGTCCGGGCCTTGCGTGTTGTTCCAGGAACCTCCAGGTCCCCACGTACCGCGGTCGTATTGGATGTCGTAGGGTGGCCCGCCTGACGGTGAAAAGTGGGCGCTCACCTGCATGTAGTCGTTCGCTAAGTCCACGACCCCGTCCTTACCGGGCAGGCCTCCTGCAATCGCCACGTCGTAGAAGTCCCAGGGGTTGAGCCAGTCCCGGTCTCCGCCTTGCACGGGATCGCTGCCGTTCTCGGTCGCGTCGCTGCAGCCGTCGCCGTCCGTGTCCCCGGCGCTCTTCGCGATGCAGTTCATCGTGATCGAGTTGAGCTTGGGTGTGGTCTGAACACCGTCAGGGTCCGCGAACACCGATCCCTGGTTTGTGATGAATGGGTTCGTGATGGGGATTAAAGCCAGCGTCGCCTGAGCGGACGTGGCGGGACAACTCATCTGCAAACTCAGGACTTCGCCTCCCAAGTGCTCGAGATCGGTGGGATGAAGCCGCTGACCGCTCCGTGCGTGGCAGACGAGTGCACAAACGGTCCACGGATCCGCAGGCTGCCGTTCGCGTCCGGCCAGACGATTTCCAGATCGAGATCAGTTGAGGCGACGGGCACGTACGCGATCTCAACCGTCGTGCAGTCGGCGTCGTAGTAATCCCTGCCGTCGCGGTCGCCGTTGGGAATGCCATCGCTGCAGGTGCCCGGCCCCGCTCCATCCTCGCTCGCCGCCGGGTCGTACACGCCCCCGAAGTCGATGTAGCTCTGGAACAGGATGTACGTCGCCGCTGGGGCCGTGATCACGTCCACGCTCAGCTCGAAGTTCTCGCCCACGGCCGCGTAGCAGTCGTTCGCGACGCAGAAGCCGCCGTCGCGCACCGTCAGCGCCATCTCCGGGCCGCTGCCGGCTGCCACCGCCGGGCCGGAGCGCAGCGCACCGTGCTGCAGAGAGAGCAGCAGCACAGCGGCCCCCAACAGGGCGGCGAGGAGCAACGTTGTGTGTCTCGTTCGCATTAGCAATGTAGGTCTCCTTCTCCACTTGTGAGCGGTCATATGCAGTTGTGCTGGAACTGCAGGATTACGCCCAGTATGTCGTTCGGCAGATCGATGACGCCATCTGGCGCTGTCATGTTCCAATCGTAGGGACCTGTCTTTGGCCCCCGGTCGAAAGTTTCGTCGCCAGGCGGGTAACCTCCCGGGGCAAAGTGCAAGATCACGCCAAGAATGTCATTCGGCAGGTCGATGAAACCATCTCTCGGTATGGAGACATCGTAGTAATCCCAGGGGTCCTCAGGATCGCGCAGGCCGCCACGGTGCTCGTCGCCTCCGGCTTCGCGGCCGTTCGAACAGCCGTCGCCGTCAAAGTCGTGGTCCAGTACCGCCGCCCTGGCGTCCACGCGCGGCGTGGTTCGGATATTGCTGGGGTCGAAATGGTCCTTGACAGGTATGCCCGTATCCTTCAGGACCTGCTCGATTTCGCCAGGCGTGATTCCTGGTAGCATCTGCTTGAGCAAAGCAGCTACGCCAACAGCGTGAGGAGCCGCCTGGGAAGTGCCCGATAGCTCCAAGAACCCGGCGAGGTTCGCGGAAGCCGATTCGATTAAGGCTCCGGGTGCGAGGAGTTCAAGGTCGTCCGAAGATTGCGAAAAGCAGGCGACCATATCTGCCGCCGTAATTGGGTCCTTGCACAGAGGGACGCCACCGGGTTTCCAGTTCCTGGGGCCCAGGTTGTTGTCGTAGACGGCGCCCACTGACACAACAACTGGAACGCACGCTGGCCACGAAATGCCATCTTTTGCTCCGTTGTTTCCTGAAATAGCGAAGGCAAGGGTCCCCGCAGCCCTTAATAGGATTAGTGCGTCGTCGATACTAGTATTGAAGGGCGAACACGTGCCCGCTGGCCAAGGGGCTCCGTCCTTGATGCTCATATTGATGAAATCGAAATCCATTAGATGCTCACCCACGATGTCGTCAAATGCGTTGGCGATGTCTACGCCACTGCCAAAATTAACGCTATCCAGAATCTTGTAGGCGAAGATAGCGGCGTTGGTAGCAACACCACGCGGGGCGACGTTGCCATTTGACGTGATGATTCCGCTGATGTGTGTGCCATGGTACGCGGGATCCATGTCATCCTCGGCAGGGTGAGCAGGGTCAAAGTTCGGATGATTGGGATCGTCAGGACAGTACCTTTGCGGTTGTGGGGGCGGCGCATTCGTGATAAAGCAGCGCTCGCCTACTAGGTTATCTGCCAGGTCCACATGGTCAGTATCGATACCGCTGTCGAGAACGGCAACCGTTATGCCTGTTCCGTCGAGTCCGAGTGAGGCAAACTCGGCGTCATTCGCACGGACAAGAGCGACACTCTGTGCCAGGCCACCAGATATAAAGCCCGGGCCATCAAGGGCAATCGCTACAACATCGGGGTGTTGATTCAACGCATCCAGCCCTGCCTTCGTGACCGTCCCGCCTAAGGCAGCGATAGATCGGTATTGGTGCGTTACGGTGAGCTGAGACTCAGGCAAGTCCGACAGAACTCTCCGCTGGCGGTTAGCCACGTTTTGCTGCACATCTGCCAGCGTCGCGTCAACCAAGCTAACGCTACTAGGTGCGGCAAGCGAGATCAGAACTGGCACGGTTGGGTTCTCCTGCAGTGCCTGTTCGGAGACCAGGGCGTTGGAGAGTTTGTCCTGAATGTAGCGGGGGCTGATGCCCTGCATGCCCTCCCGCTGCGCTTCGACGCGAAGCTCGCGGACCGAATCTTCGGTGAAGTTTGGAACGCTCTTTC
>JADFRJ010000214.1 GCA_022561355.1 Chloroflexota bacterium
GGCCATCTCTCGCTGTGGCCGATACCGACACCCCTCTAACCTCAGCAAAGCCCAGGAAACGCACAAAACGCAGCGTTATGGGGGCACTGAGCGAACCCATCAAGCTGCCCGATCTGTCGATCATGGGCGGCCGGCCCGGCTTCGAGGGCCACGACATCATTGAGATGGCTGGCGGCCGGCCCGCCTCATACTTCTGGATGTGGGACCGACTGCACGACACAAACTCACGGCGGCAACCCAGCATATCCGGAAAGTCTGCGGGTCTTTCTCTTCATCAAGAAGGTTGACTGCTCGCCGACAATCATCAAGTACCTGTCTGGCGCGCAACAATTCGTTCTCCTCGTCTACACCAATTGAGAAATTATCTCGAAGCCTGACCTATAATTCATACTGTTAGTCCCTTGTTCGATAGGCGACAATAGCTTGCCGCAAAAACGTCGAAGGGCCTACCGTTAATATGGCAAAGAGCCTTACGCCGATCATTTTATATTGGAAATATGACATCCTCACCGGGCCTCTTCCCCTAACGAGTAGATGCGAGAAGGGGTTGCTGTCGGCCTTGAATAGGCCAAGGAAGAAGTGACCAGCGTTCAATGACAGCATAAAACCCGAACTCCACAAGTAAGGTGTCTCGAGAGGAATAAGCGTTTTCAACGTCTCCAGCATTCGACCCCAAGCTGCGATGCCTAATGCGAGGCAGCCCGCCATGAGAAAGATATCTACGATTATCTCGACATACATGTACTTCTTTTTGCGTGCCAGGTATTCCTCTTTGTTACCCATCGGACAACTCAGGATTCAATAGGATTGTCATTGATCTTGCGGCCTCGTGAGCTGAGCCCTCAATCCAAAGCGGATTAAGCGATCACTCCAGAAGTTGCCAATAGCGCTTGGGGCTGATCTCGCCGGAATCGATGATGTATTTCTTCACGACGGGCAGGGAGCCATAGCGAGGCGCCAGCAGGGGAGAGGCCGTCTTGATCAGGTCGATCGCGGCGTCGCGCGCTAGATCCCCCATTCCTTTACCGTCATAGACCTCAACGAGATCTTGATAGGCGTCGACCTGATAGGGGGAAGCGGCCAAGGCGGCGCGCCGCAGGTGATGCACGGCAAGGTTGAAGGCCTCTTCGTTCTCGAGGCCGGGTCCGGCTTCGATTCGCATCCGCCTCGCCAGGGAGTAATCGAGAAAGGAAGTGATGGGTGTGGCCGGATACTCTTCGATCAACGCGGCGATCCGGTCTTCCAGGCCCTCCGGCATGCGCAGAAGTTGAAGCGAAGCAAACGCCCGATGCTCGATCAAGAGGTCGATCAGGGAAGCATAATCTTTCGCCGGAGGCAGGACATTGACCTCAAAAGGAGGAGCCGTCTCCATGTAGGCGCTGACCAATGGGATTTTCCCTCGCACGTCGGTGAAGCGCGCGCCCGCGGTCAGCTCGAACCGTCATCCTGAAAGACCAAGGCCTCGCCGTTCAGCACAACAGTGCCGTCTTGGTTCTTGACCTCGAACTCCAATTCAGCCATGTTGCGCTTCGCCCGCACCGACTTCACGGTCGCTTCCGCGCGCAGCGTATCCCCAATATAGACCGGCGCTGGGAAGCTCCAGCTCTGCCGCATGAAGACAGAGCCCGGCCCGGGCATCTCCATCGCCACTAGCGCGTGCAGCAAGCCGGTTGCGATGCCACCTTGCGCCATCAAGCGCCCGAAGCGCGTCTTAGCGGCGAACTCGGCGTCAAAGTGAAGCGGATTGTAGTCGCCCGTGATCTCCGCGTACTTGCGTACCATCTCTTCATCGACCGCCAGCTCCCTGCTCGCTCGCTGTCCGACCTCAAGCTCCATAGTGAGGGCCTCTCTACTAGTGCACCTCTCTTCCACGCCGGCGCGGCTTCCATAATCACCAACGGCTGGCGGTGCCGCGTCACGAAACGCTCGCAATCGCACTCGAATTCTCGCCGCTCGCGTGGCCCCGCCCGCAATTCTGGAAGGCGAGGTTCGCGAGATCAAGGAAGGCTCATCACCTGCCGCGGCCTGTATACTACGGAGGTTCGCGATCCTCAACACCCACCTAAGGGGAGCCCACCACATGGACGGCTACGAGTTCATTAAGACCGAACGGCAAGACACGGCCATGATAGCGCGCCTGGATAATCCTCCGCGTAACCTCCTCAACGCCAAGATGGTGATTGAACTCAGCGCGTTGGTCAACGCCGTCGAAGCCGACGACGCCATCCGCACGCTGATTCTTACAGGCGCCAGCAAGGACACGTTCATTCTGCACTATGACGTGGGCGAGCTATCGACCGCGTCCGACCGCGCGCGTGAGCAGGCGCCCCCGCCGCCCGCGGCAGCCAACGGCGAACTCCATGGCATGCACAAATTGCTGCTGGCGCTACAGGACATGTCGAAACCCGTCATTGCGGCGATCAACGGGACCGCGATGGGTGGCGGCTGTGAGCTGGCGCTGGCCTGCGACTTCCGATACATCACGAAAGGCGGCATTATCGGGTTGCCGGAGGTGCGCGTGGGCATTCTGCCGGGCGCCGGCGGCACGCAGCGCATGGCGCGCCTGCTGGGGACCGCCAAGGCGCTGGAACTCATGCTGCTGGGACAGGTCATCGATGCCGAAGAGGCGGAGCGAATCGGCCTCGTGCACAAAGCCGTCGAACCGGACCAACTGCTACCAGCAGTCCTGGAATTAGCCAACGAGCTTGCCGGCCGGCCGCCGCTCAGCCTCGCGCTGATCAAACGCTGTGTCCTCAAGGGAACGGAGCTGCCCCTCATCGACGCTCTCAGGCTCGAGCAAGACGCCTTCCTCGAGACGATGCGCTCCGACGACGCGGCCCGTCTCATGCGTGAGTACCAGCAGGGCAACGTGCCACTCAACGAACGATAGTCCACATTTCAAGGGAGTTCGACATGACATCACGCGCCCTCGTTCTTGGTGGTGGCGGACCTGTAGGCATCGGCTGGGAAGCCGGCATGATCAAGGGGCTCGACGACCAGGGCATCCACCTGGCAGACGCCGACCTGATCGTCGGCACGTCCGCCGGGTCGGCCGTCGGGACGCAGATCGCGTCCGGCGTGACACCGGCGGCTCTGTTCGACGAACAGCTCGCGCTGGTGGAGTCCGAAGCGAAGATGCAGTTAACGCCCGATCTGCAGGCTCTCATCGCCATCGGGGAGAAGTGGGACGGCGGCCTGCACGTCTCGCAAGATGTCCGTGCCGAGATTGGCGTCCTGGGGATCAATGCGAAGACGGGCGACGAACAGGAATGGATCGAGACGTTCCGGGCCTCGCTGCCCTCGCCCGACTGGCCGGAACGCCGGCTCCTCATCACAGGCGTCGATGTAACCTCGGGCGAGTTCGTCGTCTGGGACAGTACGTCCGGCGTTGAGCTCGAACTCGCCATCGCGGCTAGCTGCTCGGTGCCCGGGATACTCCCTCCCGTCAGCATCGATGGTCATCGCTACATGGACGGCGGTGTGCGCTCTGTCAGCAACGCGGACCTCGCGAAAGGCTACGGCCGCGTCGTCGTGATCGCGCCGAGCGGCTCCGCAGACAACCCATTCGATCACAACACCCGCCTGCAGCTCGAAGAGGAGACGCAGACACTACGCGACGGTGGAAGTACCGTTGCTGTAGTCCTGCCAGACGCTGCGGCGCTGGTGGCCTCCGGACCCAATCGGATGGATATCGCCTTCGTCAGGCCCGCGGCCGAGGCGGGGCTCCGTCAAGCTAAGAGCGTGGGCGACCAAATACGAGCCGTCTGGCAGGGCTAGCCATCCCCGCCCCCCTCCCCCCAAAGGACATTAGGGCGCCCCGCGATACAAACTCCCTTAACGATGCCTGCATCGCGAGGCGCCAATCCTCGGTAGGGACGGGGCGGGGCCTCCGCCAAAGTGTCCCATCCGGACTCATGTCAAGCATAAACCAACAATCTAGGACTTTTATCCGTAGAATTACCTGTTCATACCCAAAAAGGGGTGTGAGAACCGCCGCTAACGGCTAACCGAGGTTTCGGCCTACGAAGAGTGCCTGGCAAGCCAGGCGATGGCCGCCGCGCGGCTGTTGATGTCTAGCTTCCCGTAAATGTTCTGCAGGTGATACTCGACGGTACGGCGGCTGATGAAGATCAATTCTGATATCTCCACATTGCTATGCCCTTCCGCCAGCAGCCCCAAGATCTCCCATTCACGAGCCGTAAGACTCCCCGGGATGTCGCCATTGGATCGCTCTGAAAGACGCCTCGGCAGCAGACGCTCTGCCCTATCCCTCATGTAGGTCATCCCAAGCTCGCCGAACGACGTAGCCGCCTGCTCAACGAGCGCGAGGCCTCGCTTGCGGTCGTCGCCCTCACGACGCTCAAGCAGCATCACGCCGTACTGGTATCGACCGACCGCGAGGAAGCAGCGTTGCCCATTCTCCTCGCAGCGCTCCAT
>JADFRJ010000215.1 GCA_022561355.1 Chloroflexota bacterium
ACGGTGGCGGCAACGAATCATCGCGCGGAGGCTTCAGACAGCTCGTCGACTATTTGCGCAGGACTGACCGCGGCTTCGTGCTCGTCGTAGCGAGGTCGTTCGAGGGCATGGGCGTGGACCGCCAGCAGGCCATCCGCCGCTACTTCCAGCTAGAGGGACTAGGCGCTCAGGTCACCTTCATGGCAGGCCCTTCTGATCCGCTGGCGGAGCTCGTCGAGTCGCGAACGGAGCAGGAAGGCGAGCGGCTAGGCGACCGGGTACGAGCCGCGATGCGACGGAAGGCCGTCCGTGGCGAAGTGCTGGGGCGGCCGCCGTACGGGTATCGCGTTGGAAGTCGGCGCCGTCTCGAACTGGTGCCTGACGAGGCCGTGGTCGTGCGCTACATCTACCGCATGTACCTGCACGAGGACATGGGCATCCGCCTCATCGCCCGGCGCCTCAATGAGGAAGGCTTCCACACGCGCCGGGGCGGCAACTGGAGCATGGTGAGCATTCGCGACATTCTGCGGAACCGCGTCTATCTTGGCACGTATTCTCGCTTCGGTGTGCGCGTGCCGGGCAGTCATCCGGCGTTGGTCAGCCCAGATGACTTTCGCGCGGTCCAGGACCGGCTCAGCGCGCGCAGGAACAACTACGCGCCGCGGAAGCCGTCGCCGTTCCTGCTCGCCGGCCTCGTCCGCTGCGGCCACTGCGGCAACAAGATGATTGGCGTGAGCAGGAAGCAGAGCTGGCGGCGCCGCAGCGGCAGCAAGGGTCAGGCTTCGTATCGCTACTATCAGTGCGAATCGCGTACCAACCAGAGCATGTGCGACTATCACACGCAGCGTGCGGACGAGTTGGAGGGCCAGGTGCGCGATTCGCTCGCGGAGCTGGACGGGGATGCGCTGCTTCCCCAGGCGGGCGACGGCGCCGCGGTCAAGGAGGCGCTGGAGGCGAAGGCGGAGCGGTTGCAGGCCCGCCTGCGCCAGCTCGATCGTCGCCTGGATGACCAACTGGGATCGGCCGCGAAGGGCCGGATCACTCGCGAACAGCTCCATAAGCTGAACGTCGCGACGGCCACGAACCAGTTGCGTCTTGAAGAGGAGCTGGAGGAGATCCAACGCCACCTCCAGGACCAGCAGAACGCCAGTGAACGCGCCCGCACCCGCAAGCGCTCGCTCGCGAGCCTGCTCGATGGCTGGGAGACGCTCTCGCTGACCGAGAAGCAGCCGCTCTTGCGCGACCTGGTCGATCACGTGGCCGTTCGCGACGACGGCATGCAAGTCATTCTTCGACCCTAACGCGTGGCTCCAGAGAACGGTCTGTCGGTCGTCGCATACGCGGACGGCGCGTCTCGTGGGAATCCCGGTCCGTCGTCGTACGGCGTCGTCGTGTACGGCGAGGATGGCGTCGAACTGCACACAGGCGGCAGAACGCTCGGGCGTGGGACCAACAACCAGGCGGAGTACCAGGGCGCCATCGCGGCGTTGGAGGCGGCGCTGGGCCTCGGTGCGGCTAGCGTTACGCTGCGCTTGGACTCGCAGCTCGTTGTTCGTCAGCTTACCGGGCGGTATCGCGTGAGGAATCCCAAGCTGATACCGCTCCACAAGCGTCTGCTCGATCTGCGGACGCGATTCCGGCGGCTGACGATCGAACACGTGCCGCGCGAGGAGAACAAGGTCGCCGACAGACTGGCGAACGAAGCGCTTGATGGGCGATCGACGTAGCCACGCCAGATCGTGGTTCCATGCGATACACTTGAGCCGGAGCCAGGGGGCTGGGTGGCCGCCGTCCCGGCTTGCCGGGAGGGAGGAACGTCCGAGCTCCACCGGGCAGGGTGCCGGGTAACTCCCGGGCGAGGCGACTCGACGGAAAGTGCCACAGAAACATACCGCCCCGCTTGCGGGGTAAGGGTGAAATGGTGCGGTAAGAGCGCACCGGGGCCCTCAGTAATGCGGGCTTCGTGCAAACCCCACCCGGAGCAAGGCCAAATAGGGGGACATATAGGGGGCGCCCGCCTCCGTCCTCGGGTAGGCCGCTTGAGCCCGCCGGTAACGTCGGGCCTAGATAGATGGTCACCGGCCCCGATTCGTCGGGGTTACAGAACTCGGCGTACAGGCCACCTGGCTCCAGCAAGTAGCTCGCCGCCATTCCCACGCTATAATGGCGGCGATTCTATGTCTTCCCTCCCTTCTCGTACGGCGGCTGCTTCCTGGTTCGCTGGCCTTGCTGACGCTCGCGTGGTTCATGGCGAGCCTGGCGCGGTCACGGGCGTGAGCCACGACAGCCGAGACGTGCGGGAAGGCGCGCTCTTCGTGGCGGTGCCGGGCTTCGAGACCGATGGCCACGTGTACCTAAAGACTGCTATCGAGCGCGGCGCGAACGCTCTGCTCGTGCAGGAGGACAAGCGAGCGGTCTGGGAGCCGGTCGTCGCAGAGGCGGACGTAGCCGTCGTCGCTGTTCCGGATACCCGCCGAGCGCTGGCACAGGCCGCCGCAGGGTTCTTCGGCAACCCCGCCGGCAAACTGGGCGTCATCGGCGTGACCGGCACGGACGGGAAGACGACCACTGTGCACATCATCGCGCACCTGCTCGCCTCGGCGGGCCGCCCCGCCGGCTCCATGAGCAGTGTGTCGTTTGAGAGCGGTGGCGAGCCGGTCCTGAACGCGACGCACATGACGACGGTTGAGGCGCCTCAGATACAGGAGCGGCTTGCGGAGATGGTCGAAGCGGGCAAGCGGTACGCTGTTCTGGAGGCGTCGTCGCATGGACTCGCCCTGCACCGCCTGGACGCGTGCCAGTTCGACGTAGGCGTGTTCACGACGCTGAGCCGGGATCATCTCGATTTCCATGGCACGATGGAGGAGTACAAGGCCGCGAAAGGCCGGCTCTTTCAGATGCTGGACGAATCGACAGAGAAGCGCGTACCGCGGGCAGCGGTCGTGAACGCGGACGACGCGGCATCCGCCTATTTCCGCGAGATCTCTCAGGCGACGCTGATTACGTACGGGCTCGTGGATGGCGCCGACGTCCGAGCTGAATCGATCGAGACGGACGGGCTCAGCGTGCGATTTCGGCTCGTAACGAAGGATGCGGCGCGGGACGTGTCCGTCGGGCTCGCGGGCGAGTTCAACGTCCTCAATTGCCTCGCGGCCGCCGCGGCCGGCCAGTCCCAGGGGCTGGCCCCGCAGGAGATCGCCGCCGGGCTCGCCTCCTTTCCAGGCGTCCCGGGCAGGATGGAAGAGATCGACTCCGGCCAGGGCTTTCGCGTGGTCGTCGACATCGCGTCCACGCCGGAGGCGCTGCGGCGGGTGCTGCTGGTCCTTCGGCCTGTAACTGAAGGGAGAATCTGCGTCGTGTTCGGCTGTGCGGGCGAGCGAGACACTGCGCGCCGTGCTGGCATGGGCCGCGCAGCGGGCGAACTCGCCGACTACGTGGTGCTCACCAACGAGGACCCGCGACGCGAGGACCCAGACGCTATCATCGACGAGATTGCCGCCGGTCTGCGCTCGTCAGGACGAGACGAGGAGCGCGACTTCGTGCGCGTTCCGGACCGCCGCGAGGCCTTGCGGCAGGCGTTTGATTGGGCGAGGGCGGGGGATACCGTGCTCCTCGCCGGCAAGGGGACCGAGCAATCGATCGTCATTGGCACGGAGCACCACCCATGGGACGAGGCGCGGGTCGCGCGTGAGCTGCTGGGAGAGATGTAGATGAACGAAGACGAGATCGCGCGCCTACGCGCAACCGACCTAGCCCATCAGATCCATCCTCAGTATCACGTGCGAGACCACGAGAACGCGATCGTGTACGCGCGCGGCGAAGGGGCGTTGCTGTGGGATGTCAGCGGCAAGGAGTACATCGACGGCCTCTCGTCGCTATGGAACGTGGCTGTCGGCCACGGGCGGAAGGAGCTGGCCGACGTTGCGCAGCGCCAAATGGCAGAGCTGGCGTTTGCCAACTCCTACACGGGCTACGCCAACGTGCCATCGATCGAGCTGGCAGAGCGGCTGATCGGTTTGGTCTATGCGAACATGCAAGCCGTGTTCTTCTGCAATAGCGGCTCTGAGGCGGTCGAAGGCGCGCTCAAGATCGCGCGCTTCTACTGGCACCTGCAGGGGAAGCCCCAGAAGACGACCATCATCGCCCGAAAAGAGGCCTATCACGGCGGCACGTACGGAGCGACGACCGTCACGGGCATGGCGCCGTTCCACAACGGATTCGGGCCGCTCGTCGGCGGCGTTGTGCACGCCGCTACCTGCTATCCGTACCGGTGCGGGCACTGCTCCCGCGCGGAGGACTGCAACAACGCCTGCGCCGATGACATCGCCGCTGTCATCGAGCGTGAGGGCGCGGAGAACGTCGCGGCCGTGATCGCGGAGCCGGTTCATGGCGCGGGCGGTGTGATGCCGCCGACGCCCGGCTACTGGCCGCGCCTGCGCGAGATC
>JADFRJ010000216.1 GCA_022561355.1 Chloroflexota bacterium
CCGCCGGGTACTACTGGGACGCCGTCGCCAAGACGGCGATGGGCCGCTATGTCACGGAGATCGAGACCGCCTTCATCGAGCAGGCGATAGACCAGCTCGACCGGCCGCCTGCGGTCGCCGTCGATGCTGGCGCTGGCAGCGGCCGCCTGACGCGATTGCTCGCGGCACGCGCCGGGCGCGTCATCGCCACCGAGGCGAAACAGGAGTTGATTGCTCCGCTGTCCAAAATCGCTCCCAACGTCACCCCGCAGCTCGTCAGCCCAGGTTCGGTCGCGCTGCCGCTGCAAGACGAGTCGGCGGACATTGTCATCGCGATCGAGGCAGCCGCTCTGACGCATTCGCCCGAGTTTCATCGCGAATGCACGCGCGTCCTGCGGCCGGGCGGCGTCTTTGTCCTTACGCTCCAGAATCGCGGCTCGTGGAAAGGTCTGCTCGCCCGCCTGCGACGCCGCCACTACCGCGCGGAGCACGGTGCAACCTACTACACCTGGTCGTTCGGCGATCTCAAGCGCAGCCTGAGCGATGCGGGCTTGCGCGTTAGTGGTGCGACGGGCTTCAATTGGCTTCCCTTCGTGCGCGACTCCGATAGCGGACTTGTCGGTCCTCTATCGACCGTCGAGAGCGCTCTCGGCTTGCGGAAGCTGGCGAGCGTGAGTCCGTGGGTCCTCGTCGCCGCGCGACGCGAGCCTAGTGCGAGCGCCAGCCGCGAAGCCTAGCCCTAGTGCGAGCGTTTGTCGATCTGCCTAGTTCGACTTGGTCTCTGCGGGCGAGTTGCTGCCGAAGTCGAACTGGTATGTCCTGTACAGCCAAGGGATCTTCAGCACGCCCAGCATGTTCAGTCCCAACACGATCAGGAGCACACCGGCGATCTTCTGGAGCAGGAGAATGTTGTCGCGAACGATGAAGCCGACGGCGCCAACCGACGCGCCAAGCGCCACGAAGATGAGCGAGAAGCCCAATACGAACGCCACCGAGTGGCGGAACGTCACGCCCCGCTGGTCGCCGGCGGTGGAGGTGCTCACGCCCGCTAGGTGCATCACGTAGGCCGGCACCATTGGCAGAACGCATGGGGAGAGGAACGCGATTACACCCGCCGCGAACGCGATTCCGAATCCAAACGGCCCCGTCAGACTGAGACCACCCGAGATGCTCTCCTCGGCTCCGATGACGGTCGCCGTGCCGCCGGTGAAGTACTGGTTGAAGACCGTGAACTCATCCAGGAAGATCAGCGCACCGATGAAGATCACCAGCACGCCGCCTACGATCTCCAGCACCGGCATTAGCGGGCCGATCTTACGCATGCCGCGCATCACCGTCCCAAGAGCCAGGCCGGTGACCAGGAATGGCACGCCCAGGCCGATCGACCATGCGCTCAAGAGGAACGCTCCGTGCAGTACGGAGCCCCACGCGGCAAGGTCGGTACCGGCCGCCGCGCTGTCGGCTGCCGCTAGCGTTAGGATCGCGCCCAGGATCGGCCCAATGCAGGGCGTCCACCCGATGGCGAACGCCGCGCCGATGCCGGACGACTTGCCGTAGCGCATGAAGCCAGGCAGAACGCCCCGCGGCCCCGTTGGCGGTGCCGCTCCGGTCTCCGTTGGCGCTGGCATGCCCCGGCCGTTCGTTGGCGGTGTCGCTACTGTCCTTGTTTCCGTTGCCACGCTCGCTCCTGATAGCTATTTGCGTTCATAGTATTTTCGGCCAAGATTGGCTCTCTGGTATGTGACGCGCCCTACAGGCTAAATGGATCATCACCATGAGCGGTATCGAGTCCGAGAAGCGCTTCTCGCGCGGTGTCGTAGCGCTCCTTCGCGCGCGCTTCGCGGTTGAGCAGCCCCTTCATCCGCGGCGGCTCTAGCGACTCGCCTTTCAGCAGTACGCGATGCAGGCTGGCAAGCTGCTGCTGCCAGGCCTGATACGCCTGCTCGTACTCCTGCTTACGATCCGAACCGGTTCCCACAAAAGCTCAGTATATCGGCTATGAGAGAGGGATTGTAGATGAAGCGGGCCGCGTTCATTTCGAGCGAATCTGCCGGAAGGAGGCAAGGCAGAGGCCAAATGGCTCTGGACGGCGCGGAATGCCGGTCTTTACGCTCTGTGGCATGGAGCGTCACGCGTGACCAATTCCGATTTGGACGTCATCGTCGTCGGCTCTGGGCTGGGCGGGCTCACGGCTGCCGCCTACCTAGCTACAAACGGCCGGCGCACTCTTGTGTTGGAGCAGCACTATGTCGCAGGCGGAAACTCTCACGTCTTTAGACGCAAGGCGCTGCACGGCGAGCAGTCGTTCGAGTTCGACGTAGGCGTGCACTACATCGGAGACTGCGGCCCGAACGGGATGATTCCCACCATCCTCCGAGGTGTTGGGCTCGAAGGCAAGATCGAGTTTCTGGAGATGGACCCGGACGGATTCGACACGCTGATGTTTCCCGACTTCAGCTTTCGCGTGCCGAAGGGATGGGACCGTTACCGCGAGCGTCTGACCGCCGCGTTTCCCGACGAAGAGACGGGCCTTCACCGCTGCCTGGACGTGCTCCAGCAGAAGGCTCCCGACTTCGCGCAATGGGCGATGCGCCCTTTGAGTGAACTCTTCGATGAGTGCAGGCTCGGCCAGAAGGTGCGGGCGGTTCTAGTGGGCGAGTCTGGCGCTTATGCCGTGCCCCCATCGCGCGCGCCCGTGATCTTGCAGGCCGGCTTCATCGATCACTACCTCAAAGGAGCGTACTATCCCAGAGGAGGCGGGCAGGTACTGCCGGCTCATCTGGTAGATGTCATTCGCTCTAACGGCGGCGAGGTGCGGATGCGGGCGAAAACGGAGCGCATCCTAGTGAAAGATGGTCACGCCTGCGGCGTGCGCCTGACAACCGGCGAGGAGTTCCGGGCGCCCGTGGTCATCTCTAACGCAGACCTGAAACGAACCGTTCTGGAGCTGGTGAGCGCGGAGCATTTCTCCCCTGAGACTGTCGCTCGGGTCAACGAGTACCGCATGGCGTTACCGATCTTTTGTGTCTACCTGGGACTCGACATCGATCTACGGGACCGTCTGCCGAATTCCAACGTCTGGTACTACGATTCCTACGACATCGAAGGGATGTACAGGGACTGCGACGAAGGTCGCATCCCGGCGGACCTTGGGCTCTTCATCACCTTGGCCTCGGTGAAGGACCCCGACACGGAGGCGATCGCAGCCAAAGGATACACCAGCATGGAGGTCATGATGTGGGTGCCGCCTGACCACCGTCTCTGGGCTGTCGAAGACGGTCCAGCCGCCGGCGAACGCTACCACGGGAAGCCGGAGTACCGTTCCTTCAAGGATCAGGTCATGGAAACGCTCGTGGACGGGGTGGAGCGGGCGATCCCTGGCATCAAAGAGCACATCATTTGGAAGGAAGCGGCCACCCCAATCACGCAGGAAAAATACACACTGTCGACGGCGGGCACGTCGTATGGAATCGAGATGGCGACAGATCAGGTGGGCCCGATGCGCCCTTCTCCGAAGACGGAGATCGAGGGGTTGTACCTGGCCGGTGCAAGCACAATGTTCGGGCACGGGATCGTGGGCAGTATGCGTGGTGGCGTGGGCTGCGCGAGCGCCGTTCTCGATCGAGATCTCATGTCGGATGTGGAATCGGGACAGGTCTTCGGCGATCCGTCGAAGCTCGAAGGCGGCGGACCGGGCTGGGATCCTTGGGAGGCGAGTCGCTAGTCGAGCGCTATTCCGGCGGCTCCGGAATGATCAGGCAGTCGCCGATCTGAAGCGTCGTTGGGTCGATGCCAACGTTCGCGGCCATCAGTTCCTCGATTGTGAGACCGTACAGCGGCGCGATATTGGCGGGGAACTCGCCTTCCTCGACGATGTGCACGTTGCCTTCGCAGGCAGGCGGTGTGTCTTCAGCAAGCGGCTCGGGGGTATCGGCCGGTTCCGGCTCCTCGGTTGCCTCTGGCGTGTCTGCCTCGTCCGGCTCGTCCGCCGGCTCCTCCGTCGCCCCCAACACCGGGGTGCCGTCGTCGCTGACGCCGGGGATGATCAGCAGCTGGCCGACTTCGAGGCTCGTGGCATCCGTAATGTCGTTGGCCTCCACGATCGCATCGACTGTCGTACCGAATCGCTCCGCGATCGCGGAGAGCGTATCGCCCGATTGGACGGCATACGTCGCGCCGCTGATCGGAAGCTCGCTCTGCGCGACGATCAGCGGCTCCGGCAGCACCGCCGGTGGCGTCGCCGTCGGGACGGAAGCGAGATCGGATGGCGCGAGATCGTTCCCGCCGCCTCCGCAGGCGAACGACAATAGCGTCGCCGCGAGGAGCGTCAAGATCAGTTGGCGTCTGAAAAGGGAGCGCACCAGCACCTCCGCTGTGGGTCGGGCCGCATAGTAACCCATCCCCGCTGGAGCGGCAAGCTTACGGCGAGCCGATC
>JADFRJ010000217.1 GCA_022561355.1 Chloroflexota bacterium
GCGTGCGCGCGATGGCTCAGGAAGCCGGCAGAGACCCGGCGGAGATCGAAATCATCGTCCGCGCAAACATCGAGGTGAGCGCCGAACCGCGGGCAGCGGACGGCTTCGCCTTCACCGGGACGCCGGACCAGATTAAGGCCGACATCGCCGAGACGCGTGACCTTGGCGCAGCCGAGCTGCACTTCGATCCGACGTTCTCGCCGGATGGCGCCACTGTGGAGGGTTTCTTGTCGCGGATGGAGCAGATGAAGGAGCTGGCTGGGGCTTAATCGCCTGCGGGCGCCCCTGCCCTACTTCTCAAGGCGGAGGACGGCCACAGGGTCGCTCGACGGGCGACCACGCTGGCATACGTGGCGTGACGCATGCGAACGCCGCACCACGCAGGATTGGTCGCCTTATCGCCACCGTTTGGGACTGGCGGAGGGGTTCTTCCCGTCAGCCGGACTAACGATCGGCTCTTGTTCTGCGTCGTAGAATTCAGCCGCCGGCCAATCTTCGTTTACGGACGTTGGATGGCGGTCCTCGCTCAGTGCGCCATCAAGCAGACAATTCTCTCAGCTAGTATAGGCAACCCGTATCCTCCACTCGCCGCACCGGGCAGGATGCCGATACTAGTTCAGAAAGAGTCCTGCCTGAACTCATGACGAACCTAACCACAACGGGCCCGCCCGAGGCTGAAGAGACGCGCACATCGACCGCCGACTGGAAGCGGCTGTACCTTATCACGTTCGTGTTTCTGCTGATCGCCGAGGCGATCCTGATCTACTACGGCGCATCCTTGATCGCGCCGCTCGTTCTCCTCATCCTCTTGGTCGCGTTCGCGAGGCGAGGCGAGAAGCTCCGCTTCGTGCGCGACTTCGGCCCGTTCGTCCTTGTGCTCTTCGCCTACTATTCGATGTGGGGAGCAGCGGACGACTTCACTGGGAGGATCGTGGTCACGCCGCAGATCGATGCCGAGCGCTTCCTCTTCGCGGGCCACATCCCGACCATTGTCCTGCAGGACATCTTTTACAACCCAGACAGTCCACAATGGTTTGACTTCCTGGCCGTCGTTGGGCACCTATCCCACTTCATCCTACCTATCTTCTTTGCAGCCATCATCTGGCAACACTACCGCCACCTCCACTTGCAATATATGTCGAGCTTCGTTCTTCTCTCATTCGCGGGCTACCTGACGTTCCTCCTCGCGCCCTCTGCACCACCGTGGTGGGCGGCCGAACACGGGTACATTGAGGCCGTGTACCTCGTTCACGAATCCGTGCCGGGCCTTGCTCGCATCTATTCCGAAGTCAGCGCAAACCCCGTCGCCGCGATCCCGTCGCTGCACGCAGCCATGCCCATGCTCGTCTTCCTGTTCTCCCTGAAGATCTGGGGACGGCGAGCGTGGCCGATAGCTCTCTATCCGCTCTTCATGCTCTGGGCCATCGTCTACACCGGCCACCACTACGTGGTCGATTGGCTGGTCGGCATCGCCTATGCGGGAGCCGTGTACTACACGCTTAGCGGTCACCCGTACGAACTGCTCATGTCCGCCACCGCCCCACTCCGGCAACGCTTCGCAATCGAGACGCCGGAGGAGACCACGCCCGAGCGCAAGGCGGCCTAGGTAGATGCCTGGGCGGGCCAACCATGCACCGTTCGACTCTCAGAACAGCGAGTCGCTCTGCGCCGATGGAGCAGATGAAGGAGCTAACAAGCGTCTAACCGCCCAGGCGCGCCTATTCGCCCGCCCCTGCCCTACTTCTCGAGGCGAAGGACGGCCATGAAGGCCTCCTGTGGGATCTCGACGTTTCCCACCCGCTTCATGCGCTTCTTGCCTTCCTTCTGCCGCTCTAGCAGCTTCCGTTTGCGTGTGACGTCGCCGCCATAGCACTTCGCGAGCACGTTCTTGCGCAGCGCGCGCACGGTCTCCCGCGCGACGATGCGGCCGCCCACGGCGGCCTGGATCGGCACATCGAAGAGCTGTCGCGGGATCAGCTTCCGCAGGCGCTCGACGAGTTGGCGGCCCTGGACCTGCGCTTTGTTGCTGTGCGTGATCAACGACAGCGCATCGACTGGCTCGCCGGCCACGAGGATGTCGAGCTTCTGCAGCTTGGCCACCTCGTAGTGCGAAAGCGAGTAGTCGAGGCTGGCGTAGCCCTGCGTCATCGACTTGAGCTGGTCGTAGAAGTCGACCAATATCTCGGACAGCGGGATCTTGTACTGCAGCAGCACACGCCGGTCGCCAACCTTCATCGAGTCTTCCTGTTGATGAGCATCCTCTCCCTGGAGATACTCCATCTTGTCGAATGCGCCGCGCCGGCCGGTCACTAGCTCCATCACCGCGCCGATGTAGCGGTCAGGGCAGACGACAGAGATGGTCATCCACGGCTCAGCGATATCAAGCACCTCGGTCGGTGGCGGCAGGGCCGCCGGGTTGTCGATCACGATCTCCTCGCCGTTGGTCTTGCGCACGCGATACTCCACGCTCGGTGCGGTGATCAGCAGGTTGAGGTCGTACTCGCGTTCCAGCCGCTCCTGCACGATCTCCATGTGGAGGAGCCCCAGAAAGCCACAGCGAAAGCCGGGACCTAACGCGACGCTGGTCTCCGGCTCGAATGAGAGCGCGGCGTCGTTCAGTCTTAGCTTCTCCAGCGCCTCGCGGAGCGGCCCGAAGTCGTTCGGCTGCGTTGGGTACAGGCCGGAGAACACCATCGGCTTCGCTTCCTGATAGCCCAGCAGGGCCTCCGCCGCCGGGCGATCGGCATCCGTAAGTGTGTCGCCAACGCGGCACAGGCCCACGTCCTTGAGCCCGGTCGCTACGTAGCCGACCTCGCCGGTGGCCAGGCCCTGCGTCGGCACGAGGTCCGGCGTAAAGTAGCCGATCTCCAGCGCCTCCATCGTCAGGTCCGCGGACATCATGTGGAGGCCGTGGCCTTCTTCCACCGCGCCATCGACGACGCGCACGTACGCGATGACGCCCTTGTAGGAGTCGTACTTGGAATCGAACACAAGGGCCCGCAGGGGCCCGTCCTCGTCGCCGCCGGGCGGCGGGACCAGCTTGACGACGGCTGCCAGTATCTCCGCGGTGCCTGTGCCCTCCTTGGCCGAGGCGAGCAGCACTTCGTCGCGGTCGAACCCGATGACATCACAGATCTGCTGCGTGACGCCCTCCGGGTCAGCGCCGGGTAGATCGATCTTGTTCACGACAGGGATGATCGTGAGGTTATTCTCCATCGCCACGTACACGTTCGCGATCGTCTGCGCCTGAATGCCCTGCACAGCGTCGACGACGAGAATGGCGCCCTCGCAGGCGGCCAGCGCCCGCGATACCTCGTACGAGAAGTCGACGTGGCCGGGCGTGTCGATCAGGTTGAGCTGGTACGCTTGGCCTGTCTCATCTAGGTACGGCAGCCGCACGGCCTTCGCTTTGATCGTGACGCCCTTCTCCCGCTCAAGGTCCATCGAGTCGAGCACCTGTTCGACCTCGTTCCGCGAATTATCCAGGAGGCCCGTCTGTTCCAGGAAACGATCTGCGAGGGTCGATTTGCCGTGGTCGATATGGGCGATGATGCAGAAGTTGCGAATGTGAGATCGGTCCATACGAACGTTATGGTACCACGGTGCCGCTTTAGAGTTGCGAAGCAACTCCAAGCTGCCCTATGGGCGGGCCGGGCCCTATGGGCAGCCGTGCCCTATGGGCAGCCGTTAGCGCGGACTTTCCTCAGACAAGAGAGGCGGTTGACCGATGTATCTTAGACGCGGTGGCAGGCTACCCAGTGGTCCTTCGAGAGTTCACGCCACTCCGGTATGACGGTCCGGCACTCATCGATGGCGATCGGGCAGCGCGTGTTGAAAACGCATCCCGGGGGCGGCGCCATCGCGCTCGGGACATCTCCGCTCAGGATGATCCGTTCCCGCTTCGATTCCACTTCCGGGTCCGGGATGGGCACGGCTGAGAGCAGCGCCTTCGTGTATGGGTGAAGCGGGTTCTCGTACAGCTCGTCGCGGTCGGTCAACTCCATCAACTTGCCCAGGTACATCACGGCAACGCGGTCGCTGATGTGGCGGACGACCGAGAGGTCATGCGCGATGAACAGGTACGTCAGGCCAAACTGGTCCTGCAGGTCTTCTAGCAGGTTGATGATCTGCGCCTGGATCGAGACGTCGAGCGCAGAGACCGGTTCGTCCGCGACGATGAACTCCGGCTCGACGGCGAGCGAGCGCGCCACGCCGATACGCTGACGTTGCCCGCCAGAGAATTCGTGCGGGTAGCGGCTCGCGTAGAAGGGGTTCAGCCCGACGATCCGCATCAGCTCGGCGACGCGCTCGCGGCGCGCCTCGCCCTTGGCCAGGCCGTGGATCGCGAGCGGCTCGCCGATGATCGCGCCTACGGACATGCGCGGATTGAGCGATGCGT
>JADFRJ010000218.1 GCA_022561355.1 Chloroflexota bacterium
AGCCTGAAGTATCGCGGGCGCGCGATCAGCGTCGGCAGCGCAGGACGTGACAGCCACAAGCCGGACCTGGGCATGCTGAGCGCCGGGAACCGCAGCCTGACGGGCGTCTTCCTGGGAGCGGAGCTGGCCATGCAGCGAGAGCGCACGTACGCGATGATCGCGCGTCATATCGAGGACGTGGCGAAGGGCGAGCTGCGCGTCAACATCGACAAGACGTTCCCGCTGTCCGAAGCGGCGGATGCGCATGAGTACATCGAGAGCCGGCAGGCAGTCGGCCGCGTCGTCCTCGTTCCGTAGCGAGCGCGGTACACAAGAGGCGGCGAAGCTAGCACACCTTCAGCACCAGGCACACTCAGTACTGTAATATTAGGCCCTAAAACGCGCCTGGCACGTATATGGTTGACAGGAGCTAGCTGATGGAACCGCAGATCCAGTACGCACGGCGGCCAGACGGCGTGAGAACCGCGTACGTGTCGATGGGCAGCGGTCCCACGCTGATGATGCCTCCGGGCGCGCTCACGCACCTCGATTGGTACCTGGGCGCGACACCAGTGCAGGAGGCGTTCTGCCAGCGCCTCGGCGAAGTGCGCACACTGGTCATGTACGACCGCCACGGCTGTGGTCTGTCCGACCGCAACCGGACGGACTTCACTTTTGAAGATGACATGCTGGACATCGAAGCGGTTGTCGGCGCTGTCGGCGCGACTGAGATCGACCTGTTCGGCGTGTCATGGGGCGGGATGCCTTGCTTGATGTACGCAGCCCGCCATCCAGAGCGGGTTCGGCGCATGGTCCTCTACGGGGCCTTCTCGCAAGGAGAGCGGGGCCCCGGCGAACGTGAGGAGGAGCGGGCGGCGGCACTGCGCGCACTTCGTAAGACCGATTGGGATCTCTATAACAAGACGCAGGCTAACAAGTACTTTCCAAGCGGCGCCGAGCGTGAGACTCTGGAGAGCCTAGCGCGGATGCTGGGCGACTCAACGACGCCGGAGATGGCGGAGCAACTGGATCAGGTATCCGGCGATACTCAGTCGATGCTGAACGACATCACGACGCCTACGTTGGTGCTGCACAGGCGCGGCGATGAGGCTGTTCCTTTCCTCTGGGGTCAATATATGGCCCGGCGTATCCCGGACTGTTCGTTCATGCCGCTGGATGGCGACGCTCATTTTCCTTGGGTCAATGCCGATCAGGTACTGTCGCCTACGATTGAGTTCCTCACGGAGGCGGATTACACCGGCGGTGAGCGGGGCGAAGCCGACCAGGCAGGCGCCGTGACCGCCGGCGTGACGCTCGTGAGCAAACCGGCGGAGAAGACGTTCGCCTCAGGCCGCTATGTCGTGCAACGCCTCCTCGGCCAGGGTGCGCAGAAGAGTGTCTATCTCGTCGACGACACCACGCTCGGGCGTCAGTGTGCCATTTCGATACTTAACCCTGCCCTGCTCGACCAGAGCGATATCGATCGCATCAAACGGGAAGCGCAGACGATGGCGCAGTTCGGTACGCATCCCAACATCGTCACCGTCCACGACTACGGCGAGGAGGACGGCTCCCCGTTTGTCATCTGCGAATACGTCCCCGGTGGCGAGCTGCGAGACGAACTCAACGCCGCTGCCGGCCCGCTGCGTCTCGAACGAGCGCTGGCGGTGGCGACCGACATCTGCCGAGCGCTCTCGTTCGCGCATGGCCGTGACATCGTCCACCGCGACCTCAAGCCAGAGAACGTCTGGCTGACGGAGGAACGAGGCGCCAAGCTCGGCGACTTCGGCATCGCGCTCTCGCTCGGTCGTTCGCGCCTCACGATGCCGGGTAGCGTTTCCGGCACCGCGCTCTACATGGCGCCCGAACAGGCCTCAGGTGGCGAGATCGACGCCCGCACCGACCTCTACGCTCTTGGCGCGCTGCTATACGAACTGGTCACTGGCAGTCCGCCGTTCACGGGCGACGACCCGAACGCCATCATCTACCAGCACGTCAACAACCAACCAGAGTCGCCGACGACGCACAATGCCTCCGTCCCACCTAGCCTTGAGGGACTGATCATGAGGCTGCTGGCCAAAGAGAAGGCCGAACGGCCGGCCTCCGCCGAAGAGGTCCTCACCGAGCTAGAGCACGCTGGTCAAGAGCTAGCTGGTGGGCAGCCCGGAGCCCCAACAGCTGTTCGCACTACCGAAGAACGACCGGTGGAACAGGAGATCCGCTTCTGCACCAGCGCCGACGGCACGCGCATCGCATATGCAACGTACGGCGAATCCGCTGCCCGAGCGGTTGTTGCCGTCCAAAACTTCTACGACGTTCAGGAGTACTGTTGGAAGGTCGGCTTGTTCAGGACCCTGTACGAGGGGCTTGCGTCCGGACGCAGGTTGGTTACCTTCGACCGCCGAGGCATTGGTGGCTCCCAACGCGACGTGGATGACGTGGCGATCCCTGCGCAGGTCGCCGACCTTGCCGCGGTCGTCGACAAGCTAGGCCTGGAGAGCTTTGACCTGGTGTGCTGGTTTGGCGGCGGACCACTAGCCGCTGCCTATGCCGTAGAGCATCCAGAGCGCGTTGGTCGTTTGGTGATTTGGTCGCCCACGATGCGTACTTCGGGCTCGGTGCCCCGATTCTCTCAAGATTTGGCGCAATCGATCCGGGCAAATTGGGCGCTTGCGAGAAGAAGCTGGGCAGCCATCATCTATCCGAACGGGCCGACGGAACTGCAACGCCGGTTCTCCAACATGATGCGTGATTCGGTCGCACCCGAAGTGGCCGCCCGGCATTTCGAGGCCGATGCCGAATTTGATGGCAGCACGATTCTCCCGAGCATTCAGGCTCCCACGCTGGTGTTGGCTAACCAACAAGGCGTGCAGTCAGAGATCGCCTCCATCCAAGCCGTCGCCTCGCTCATCCCGGACGCACGCCTTCTGACCCTCGAAGGCGACCGGGGCACGGTGACCTTAGACCCTAGCCAGCTGTTGGCCGCGATACGGAATTTCTTGGATGGGACGGATGACGGATCAGAGGCCGGCGTCTAAACTGCGTTCGACGAATGCCATGGGCGCTGCCACCGAGTACAATTGCACCACGTTAGCCGCTCAGCAGGGAGGATGCCATGCAAGATCTGAAAGGCGCGACCGCAATCGTCACCGGTGGCTCGCGCGGGCTCGGGCCGTACATCGCGCGCGCCCTCGCCCGTGAGGGCATGAACGTCGCTCTCGCCGCCCGCGACGGGGCCAAGTTGGAGAGCGTTCAGAAAGAGATCGAGGCCCTCGGCGTACGGGCGCTGAGCATCCCGACCGACGTCAACCAGCCGGACGACCGCACCCGCCTGATCGAGCGGGCGGCGAGCGAACTCGGCCCGATCGACCTGCTGGTGAACAACGCCGGCGTCGAGCCTACCAGCGCCTTCGTCGATATCGCTGAGTCCGCCATCACCGGCACCATCCAGACCAACCTCACCTCCTGCCTGCTGCTCATGCGCCTCGTCCTGCCGGACATGGTCGCCCGCAAGCGGGGCCACGTCGTCAACATCGCCTCCATGGCGGGCAAGATCCCCATCCCCTACGACTCGGTCTACTCAGCCACCAAGTTCGCCCTCGTCGGCGTCTCCCATGCGGTGCGGAGTGAGCTGCGTGGCAGCGGCGTCGGCCTGTCCGTCGTCTGTCCCGGCTTCATCGACGAAGCCGGCATGTACGCCGATGCCGTCGACGAGACGGGCGTCTCCGCGCCCGCCATCGCCGGCACCTCGAAGCCCGAACAGGTCGCGGACGCGGTCGTTCGCGCCGTCAAGCGCAACGTGGCCGAGGTGATCGTGACGCCCATCACCGGCAGGCCGCTCGCCGCCGCGGCCGCGCTCGTCCCCAGCTTCGGTCAGACGATGATGCGCCTCACCGGCGTCCAGGGCGCCTTCAAGCACATGGCCGACGCCCGCGCCGAAAACGCCCGCGCCGAAAACGCCCGCGTAGGCAACAATTAAGCTTCTTGGAGTTGCTTGGAGCTAGGCGTCGCTTCAGCAGCCGCCGCTGATGCACGCCGTCACGCTGTCGTAGGCCCCCGCCAGCGCCGTGGTAAAGACCACGACCGATATTACGACGACGCCAACAGCCACCACCGCCAAGATCAGGCTGTACTCCGCCAGCGTCTGCCCTGCTTCATTCGCCGCTGCCTAGCGCGCGCCTAGGGCCGAACGGCCCGTCCTCGGTGCTTCGAGGCGGTCACCGAATTAGCCCGTTCCGCTTATCGAAACTCCGCCGGACAGTACTTCTTGAAGATCTCCTCCTTCAGGATCGAGCCGCTCCCATCAGGACGCAAGCACAGTTTTCCTCCGCCGGGCAGCAACTCACCGCCTTCCACGAACCTCGCCCTTGCTGCTTCGATGTTCGGGCAAGGTGGCGAGTCCGGATCCGCCTCGCCAGGTACTG
>JADFRJ010000023.1 GCA_022561355.1 Chloroflexota bacterium
GGAGGCCTCGCTCGGGGCGATGATGTAGTAACACGCCAGCGAGTACTTCGTGCTTGGCAGCGACAGGCCGCGTTCGACCGTGGCGCCGAGGCTTTCCAATTCGCCAATCGCTGTTTCGGCGACAGCACGGACGTCCGCATCGACATCGTCCGGCAAGTATTCATCGATCACGCCGACGCGCAGGCCCTTGATGTCGCCGGTCAGCGCTTCGGTGAAGTCCGGCACGTCGATGGGCGCGGACGTCGCGTCACGCTCGTCGTGGCCGGCGATGACGTTCATCAGCAGCGCGCAGTCGCGCACGTCCTTCGTGATAGGACCAATCTGGTCCAACGAGCTGCCGAACGCGACGAGCCCGTAGCGGCTGACGCGCCCGTACGTCGGCTTGAAGCCGACCACGCCGCACAGCGAGGCCGGCTGCCGAATGCTCCCACCGGTGTCAGAACCGAGCGCGATGATCGCCTCATCGGCAGCGATCGCGGCGGCCGAGCCGCCGGACGACCCGCCGGGCACGCGGTCGAGCGCCCAGGGGTTGTGCGTCGGCTTGAAGGCGGAGTGCTCTACCGAGGAGCCCATCGCGAACTCGTCCATGTTCGTCTTGCCGATAACGATGGCGCCGGCGTCACGCAGCCGGCCGATGACGTGCGCGTCATACGGCGGGACGAAGTTCTCCAACATAAGCGAGCCACAGGTGGTGCGGACGCCCATCGTGCACATGTTGTCCTTCACGGAGATAGGCACGCCCGCGAGCGGCCCGCCTCCGCCATTCGCCAGCGCCTTGTCTGCTTCCGCCGCCTGCGCGAGCGCGGCCTCGCCCGCGACGGTGATATACGCGCCAATCTGGTCATCGACAGCCGCAATGTTGTCGAGGATCGCCTGCGTCAGCTCGATCGCGCTCACCTCGCGCTTGGAGAGGAGGTCCCGCGCCTCGTGCGCGGTCAGCCGGTGTAGCTCTTCAGCCATCGCCTAGTCGTCCAGCACTACTCGCACGCGGAAGGCGCCATCTTCCGCCTGCGGAGCGTTCGCGAGTACGTCGTCTTGAGGTAGCGAGTCCTTGGCCAGATCGTCCCGCATAACGTTTTCGAGCGACAGCGGGTACGGCATAGGCGGAACGTCCTCCGTATCGAGTTCCTGAAGGGCATCGAAGTGGTTGAGGATCTCTGAGAGCTGTTCTTGGAACCTGGCGACCTCTTCATCGGTCAGGCCAAGCCGCGCCAGTCGACCAATGTGCTCCACTTCCTCTCGTGTCAGACTCAATCCAAGACTCCTATGTAATACATTTGAGGCAGAGTATAACAATACGATTACAACTGAAGAATAGCTTCGCCACAAGTTTGTCTCACCATAACAGCATTGCTACTCTGAGAGCAGTGGGGGCAAGGAGAGTATGATCCCAGAAGCTCCAACGACCACAGAGCAGGTAGCGTTAGGAAACCCCAGCTTTGTCTGGCGGGCCGGACAGGATCGTCGATTGGACCTCATCAGACGCTACGTGGACCTTGAAGGCGCCCGCGTGCTCGATATCGGGTGCGGCATTGGGACGTATGTGAAAAAGCTGGCCGAGGTCTCCGGCGACGCCTTCGGCGTCGACATCGACCCTTCCCGCGTGCGCGAAGGCGAAGGCGGCACGCTCTCTGTTGCGGTGAGCGAACGTCTGCCATTCGCCAACGCCAGCTTCGACATGGTGTTGCTCAACGAGGTGATCGAACACGTCAAGGACGATGTTGAGACGCTGCGGGAGGCGTGCCGCGTGCTGCGGCCCGGTGGCCACGTGATCATCTACGCTCCCAACCGCCTCTATCCATTCGAGACGCACGGCGTCTACCTCGGTAAGCGTTACGTCTTCGGCAACATCCCGCTCGTGAACTACCTGCCGGACCCGTTGCGAGAACGCCTCGTGCCGCACGCGCGCGCCTATACCGCCCGCGGCCTGCGGCGGATCGTGGACGGTCTGAACGCGGACGTGATCGTTCATACCCAGGTCTATCCCGGGTTCGACAACATCGTCGCGCGCAGCAGCGCGCTGGGCGGCCTGCTCAAGGCGGTCTTCCATCGACTAGAAAACACGTTCATGCGAGCGTTCGGCCTGTCGCACTTCATGGTGCTGCGGACACGGGGACAGCCCAATGGCTAACGGTCGAGCTTACTATCGCTACGCCGCCTACCGCCGGCGACGCCGCGCAACCAACGGCCACGGGCTGCCTCGCTGGATGCTCGGCCTGATCGTGATGGGTGGACTCTTCGTGGTCGGGCTTGGGGTGTTGGGAGGCGTCAGCTACGGCGTCTACAGGAGCTACACGGACGACTTGGTGACGCCGGACGTGGAGATCGCGAAGCTGCCGTTGGGCGGAGCGGAGATCCGTGACCGCAACGGCAACTTCCTCTACGAGTTTTTTGATGATACGACCGGCCTCCGGAAGTACGTTCCCGCCGATGAGATATCGCTCAACCTGATCGCCGCGACGATCGCGGCCGAGGACGCCAGCTTCATGGACAACCCAGGCGTCAATCTCCGCGGGCTGACGGCTGCCGCCCTGGACAACTTCTTGCCCTTCGGCGGCTCTGCGGGCTTCTTGGAGGGCCGCGGAGGCAGCTCGATTACCCAGCAGCTTGTCAAGAACATCTACTTCACGCCGGAGGAGCGCACCGAGCGCAGCATCAAGCGGAAGTTGAAGGAGACTGCGATCGCTCTGGACCTGACCAGAGACTACAGCAAGGAGCAGATCCTGGAGTGGTACCTGAACTTGATTTCATACGGCAACGTCTTCATCGGCGCGGAGGCGGCGGCGGAGGGCTACTTTAACACGACCGCTAAAGAGCTGACGCTGCCGCAGGCGGCGATGCTTGCCGCGATCCCATCCTGCCCGAGCTGCTACGACCCGATCAACGAACCCGTAGACGCGCTGAAGCAGCGAAACGTCGTCCTCAGGCGCATGTACGAAGAGAGCTACATCAGCCTTTCTGAGATGCGAGCAGCACAAGACGCACCTCTCGAAGTCGAGCTACAGCCGTTCCCGGTGAACGCGCCGCACTTCGTCTTCAACGTTGTCCGTCCGGAGCTGGAGCGTCTCTTCGGCGAAGAAGCCGTTCGGCGTGATGGCCTGATCGTCTACACGTCACTCGATCTCGAGCTTCAGCGGCAGGCGGAGGCCACCCTCGAAGAGTGGATCACCATGTTCGAGTTCTCAGGTGGCCACAACGGCTCTGTCGTCGCCATCGATCCGAAGACCGCCGAGATATTGGCGTACGTAGGCAGCCGCGACTACTTCCGTGATGACATCGACGGGCGCAACAACATGGCGGATGCGCTCAACTCCCCCGGCTCCGCCTTCAAGCCGTTCACCTATCTGACCGCGTTCCTGGAACTGGGCTGGGGACCCGGCACGCTCATCCTCGACACGCCGTTCCCAGCGGAGTTCTGGGACGGTGACCGTCTCCCCCGAAATCCGGGTACCGGCTTCCAAGGCCCGGTCACGGTTCGCAACTCACTCGGCAGCTCGCTGAACATCCCGGCGGTCAAAACGATCATGTACGCCGGGGTGGTCAACACGATCAACCAAGCGAAGAAGATGGGTATTACCGGCCTGGAGCCGAACCGGCTGGGACCATCGCTAACCATCGGCGGCGTCGACGTCAAGTTAATCGACATGGTCTACGCGTATACGGCCTTCCCGAATCTTGGGATCCTGAAGGGCGTCGAGAGCACCATCGTCCGGCCAGAAGGCGAGCGAAACATTGAACCCGTCTCGATCATCCGCGTCGAGGACCGGCAGGGTAACGTGATCTACCCGCTGATCGCGGGCGAGCCTTCCGCCGATGGCCCCTTCCTCCAGGAGCAGCGCGTGGCGCCGGAAGCCGAGACCTACATGATCAACAGCATCCTTTCCGATGGCTGCGCCCAGACGATCACATTCGGCGGGTGCGGCGCGCTCAGCATCCCCGGCCGTCCCGCCGGCATCAAGACAGGCACCAGCGAGCCGTTCGAGAATAGCTTCGCGATCGGCGACACGTGGGCCATCGCGTACACTCCCCAACTGGTTGTTGGCACGTGGTTCGGAAACGCGGACAACAGCCCAATGACCGACATCTCCAGCACCAGCGTCTCCTGGCGGACTGTGCGCGACATCATGACCACCTACCACGAAGGACTACCAGTCGAAAACTTCAGGCGCCCGGCGGGCCTGGTAGAAGCCGAACTCTGCATGCCCTCCGGACTCCAGGCGACGGATGCCTGCCCCGTAAAGAACCCACCGGACCTGTTCGCGAGCGACCGGCTTCCTGCCGAAGAGGACGACTGGTGGACGGTGGCCGAAATCGATACGCGGACGGACAAACTCGCCGGACCGCTCACGCCAGAGGAGTTTGTCGAATCGCGCTTCTACCTCCAGATCCCTGAAGGCTTGAGCGCCTGGGAACAGCACCAGGCGCTGGAGTGGGCCAGGGAGTTGGAGAGCGCCAGCTCTGACGAAGCGCCAACGGAGACGACTGACGTGCGCGACCTGCCGATTGCGATCACCTCGCCGGCGGAAGCTCAGCAGGTGACCGGCGATGTGCCCATCCTGGGCCGCGCCTTCTCGCGCGACTTCATCAGCTACCGGCTGGAGTTCCGCTACGACACACTGGCCGGCGACTGGCGACCGATCATCGCAAGCGAGAACTCCGTACCGGAAGGCGTTCTAGGCATCTGGCTCATCGAGGGCCTCCCGCCAGGCCTCTACTCGATCAGACTCGTACTTGACGATGAACGCGCAGGCGAGAGCGAGACGCGCGTCCAAATCCTGCTCGTGCCCGCTCTTGTCGACGACACTGGCGACAGCCCTAAGCCAGATCCGAAGGAAGGCGAACCAGACGGCGAAGGCTAGCTTCGCGTCACGACCCCCCGGTTCGCAGCGCCTCGTCCAATTGGGCCACATTCTTGAACTCAGCCGCGCTGCGCAGGAACGCCCCCACCCCACCCGCTTGCTCCAGGAGTGTTCGTAGCTGTTCGCCGGTCGGGTCAACCGACCCTGGACTCGTCGCGTAAATCCCTCTCGCGGCGAAGAACGCCTGGTTGATCCTCCGAAACACCACGCCCTGATCAGCCAGCTCCAGGCGGCGCTCCTCCATGAGCGCTTCGGCGACCTCGATCTGGCCAGCCGTCAGCAGCGCTTCAACGTCCCGCCGCAGCTCTCGCAGGAACGCATCGACGTCCACCGCGGGCGTCCGATCAGGCTCTGCCTTTGCCTCTGAAGCATCCGCGGGCGACGGAAAGCGCTCGATGACCAGAGCCGCCAACGCATCGCCGGCCACGTCCGCTACGGTCTCGTTCAGCGTCCGTAGCTGGATGCTGTCGTAGTAACGAGCGCCAAGCGGTTTGAAAAACAGGTAGTGGTGCACCCACTCGTGCGCGATTGTGGACACGAGCCTCCGATAGTCACCAACTGGCGCCACGATGCTCGGATAGGTCGCCGCGCCTGCCAGCGAACCCACCAGCGCGGCCACGTCGCCCGCGCTCTCGACGTCGGCCTCCCGCTCGACCGCTTCGTCGAGCGAGAGGCCGGGCCTGAGCGGGCGCCTCTCGATCAGCTCGATGCGCGAGCGCGGCGAAATCGAGAGCGAGCGAGGTGGCTCATCGAACTCGACGTCGACCGGAGGGAAGACCCAGCGAGCGTCCGGAAACAACGGCAGCGAAGACTCCAAGCCAGCCTCCTCCAACACCGCGGTGAGACGGCCCTCGATGATCGCTTCCACATCGTTTTCGAGTTTGTCCCGCTCGGCCAGAAGAGTCTGTAGCTCGTCCGCATCTCCAGCGGCGAACGCGACCTCCACGCCTCGGATCTGATCGCTCAAGAGCAAGAAGCGTTGCAGCCGCTCGTCCTCGCCCTCTCTACTGAGTCCGCCACCTAAGAGTTGTCCAGTGAGATAGAGCCATTTTCCGGGGACGTGCCGTAACTCCCATTGGACGACATTGAAGTCGTCCTCATCCGGTATCGGAACCGCCAACGAGGCCGCTCCCGCGCTAAGCAAGCAGATCACAGGGATCGCTAACGCCAGAAGCCATCCGTTGTAGCGTCTCGCGAAGCTCGACATGTCTGGATCAGGCTACCACCTGCTATGCTGGCAGCGTCAGCAAGGCGGTGTGTTCAACCGGGGGTCCACATGAGCAAGCTGGAATTTCACGATTGCCTGCGGCGCTTCTTCGCCCCGATGTACCCGGACATCGACCTCGAAACCATTACGTTTCGTGAAGGTCTGCCGTTCTACGTCCGGGGCACGCCCGATGCCATCACGGTCGGCAAGCGCATCTACTTCGACGCAGGCAAGTACGACGCTTGTAGCGGCCGAGGCATCGCGCTGATCGCCCACGAGCTGTACCACGTCCATCAGGGTTCGGGTGGCCCCGGCATCTGGTTCGCTCGTCCGTTTTACCTCTGGTACTTCATCCGCAAGGTCGCAAGCGGTTGGACCAAAGGCCGCAAGCATCCGCTGGAACTGCCGGCCTACGAGCGACAGGACCGCGTAGCCGCCGCGTACGCCGCGGCCATCGCGTCGTCGGGCAGGCCGGGCCCCTGCGCCTGTACCGGCGGCCAGCCATCTCATGCCGACCAAACCTTCATCGACGCGTTCTACGAGGCGTATCAGAGCTAGCGCCTGACCACGCTGGGTGAGCGATGCAGTAGAATAGAGGCGAAATGCCAGCTCTACCAGACAATCCTGATGCATTGCCATTGCGTAGTGTTTGGAGCTTCTTGGAAGCACATGGGCTCGCAGAGGAAGCCACCGCTATCAGGACAAGCACTGACCAGCTAGGTTCGTATACATCCACGCTCAAGCGTGGCAAAGTGACAGATCTGCTGACGAACAAGAACCTGCTTGATGAGTTCGTCTCTGAGAAATGGCCAAATGGAGCCACGGAGCCAGGTAAGCGTCTCATCCAGAGGTATCTCAGCATTCATCAACGGTTCCTCTCCGGTTCGCCGGAGGAGGATGAGACTGAGGAAGAGGATCTGGATGAGACGAGATTCGCTTACGAGACCAATTTGCGAGACTACCTGGCGAGTAACCTCCACCTAATAGAAGAGGGGCTGGAACCGTGGGCATCGCCTGACAGACCAGCGGTTGAGTTTCCTGTAGACGACCGGGGGCGTCGGATAGATATCCTCGCTAAAGATCGAGACGGCACGCCCGTCGTGATCGAGCTGAAGGTGAGTAAAGGTCACGAGCGCACAATCGGGCAGGCTCTCTACTACCGCGGTCGGATCAAGGAACTCTTCTCAACAGAGCGCGTACGGATCATCCTGGTAGCCGGAGCAATTAGTCCTGAGTTGCGGACGGCAACAGCCGACTTGTCAGATGTCGACCTCTTCGACTACCGCCTCTCGATGACGTTAACGCGTATCGAATAACCACCTGTCAGACAACTCAACTGAATAGCCGCGAGTACCCCCCCGATCCAGCGACGGGCTATACTCACCGCATGCCAGAGACCCCGCTGCTCGAAGCCAAGGGGCTGACAAAGCGCTATGGCTCGACACTGGCGTTGGACGCAGTCGACTTCCAGGTGACTGCGGGCGTCACCGGCCTACTAGGCCCTAACGGCGCGGGCAAGAGCACCGCGATCAAACTGTTTTTGGGGCTGCTCAGGCCAACTGAGGGCGCCGCTGAGGTCTTGGGAGAGCGCCCGTACGAATCCGTCCAGGTGCGGGCGCGGCTCGGCTACATGCCGGAACACGACTGCCTGCCACCGGCCATCTCCGCGTCCGAGTTCTTGGGCCACATGGCCGAGGTGAGCGGCCTGCCGCCGGAGCACGCCCGCATCCGCGCCGCCGACGTCCTGCGACACGTTGGCCTCCACGAGGAGCGCTACCGCCCGCTCAGCGAGTACTCCACCGGCATGAAGCAGCGCGTCAAACTAGCGCAGGCGTTAGTCCACGACCCCGTCCTGGTGCTGCTGGACGAAGCAACTGCCGGGCTCGACCCGGCGGGCCGGGACGAAATGCTGGAGCTGATCCGGCGTACCAGCCGCGAAGCCGGCATCAGCATCCTGCTGTCATCGCATCTGATGGGCGATGTCGACCGTACGTGCGACCGCATCATCGTCCTTGAAGGCGGCCGGGTGGTGGAGCAGGGCGACGTCTCCGGCTTCACGCAGGAGACGTCGACGATCGTGATCGATGTCGACGACGGCCGTGATGCTCTCGCTGCCGCCCTGGTCAAACGGGGCATCGAGCCGGTGTTCGAAGGCGCCTCGATCATCGTCGAGTTGGAGAGCGAAGAGCTCTACGACACGATCCGCGACGCTATCGTGGACGCCGACGTGCGGTTACGCCGCCTGGCGCCTCGACGCGGCGGGCTTACGGACATCTTCAGAGGCGACGAAACGCATGACTGAGCAAACGGGCGAGATCTTCGACCTCGGCTATCAGCGCTATGAGGGGCCGCGTGAGGGACGCGCGCGTGCGCGGCAAGCGCTCTTCATCAACGGCTTCCGCACCGCGATCGGCCTGGGCCGGGGCTGGCAGTCGAAAGTGCTGCCAGCGCTGCTCTTCTTGGCCGTCGTCATCCCGGCGGTCATTTTCAGTCTCACCGCCTCGACTGCGGGGCCATTCGAGGAGATCCCGGGCCACGCTGACTACTATCGTATCGTTTCCGTCATCCTGTTCCTGTTCTCAGCAACGATCGCACCGGAACTACTCTGCCCAGACCGGCGCGACCGCGTGATCGATCTCTATCTAGTCCGCCCTCTCACGACGACGGATTACGTCATAGGCCGCTATCTGGCGTTCTTTTCGGTGATGCTCGCGCTGGTACTGTTCGGCCAGATCATCCTCTTCGTTGGCTTAACGCTTGCGGCGGAGGAGCCCCTGGAGTACATCCCGGACAACTGGCTTGACGTCCCGCGCTTTTTCGTCGCGGGGATCGTCGTAGCGCTCTTCGCCACCACCATTCCCCTCGCGGTCTCGACATTCACGATCCGGCGCACGTACGCCGCCGCGTTTGTCATCGCGCTGTTCCTCGTTTCGCTGCCCGTTGCCGCGATCCTGTCGCTTTGCGAAGAACACGAGGCCCTACACGGCGCGTCCGATGCGTCTCAACAACGATGCGAGCCCGCGACGGGCGACGCCGCCAAGTGGTTCGCGCTGCTCTCGTTCCCAGAAGTACCCATGCACGTGAGTGACATCATCTTCGACGACGAGAGCGGCTCTGACTTCGCGGAGCTCGTGCGGGAGCATCCGGCGGCGGTCCCTATCGGCTGGTTCCTGATACTCACCATCGGGCCGGGCTTCGTGCTCTGGTGGCAGTACCGCAGGATGGGCATATGACGACCGAAGAGATAGCGCAAGCTGCCGTCCGCGAGCCAAGCATCCGCGTCGACTCCGTATCGAAGTGGTTCGGCAATGTCGTAGCCGTGAACGATGTCTCGCTCCAGGTGCAGCCGGGGATCACCGGCTTGCTGGGGCCAAACGGCGCCGGCAAAACCACTCTGCTGCGGATGATCTCGGGCTTGGCCAAGCCGTCTGAGGGTTCGATCGAGCTACTGGGCCAGCCGGTCAGAGGCGACCCTCAACTGTATCGCCGCATAGGCGTGATGACGGAGCAGGAAGCAGTCTATGAGTCGTTCACGGGCCGGGAGTTCGTGACGTTCTCGGCCAAGATGTACGGCCTCGATCCCGTGGAGCCGGCCGTTGACAAGGCCATTGAGCGCGCCGGCCTGGTCGAGGCCAGTAACCGCCCACTCGGCACCTACTCGCGAGGAATGCGCCAGCGCATGCGGCTGGCGGCAACGCTGGTGCATGAGCCGGAACTGCTGTTGCTGGACGAGCCGCTCAACGGTACTGACCCCCGCCAGCGCCTGGAGTTCCAGCGGCTTATGCGCAGCCTTGCCGAGGAAGGACGGACGATCCTCATCTCCTCACACATCCTGGAGGAGGTGGAGACACTCGCGGACAACATCCTGCTGATGGTGAGTGGCAAGCTCGCCGCATCTGGAGACTTCCGGGCGATCCGGGCGAAGCTGGACGAGCGGCCGTATCGAGTCCGTGTCGACACGGATGACCCGCGTTCGATGGCCGCTGCGCTGATTGGCAGCGAAGCGGTCGATTCCGTGGCGGTTGATAGCGAGGAGACGCTGGTCGTTCTGAGCAGCAACGTCACGGCCTTGCAGCAGTCCATCCCGCGCATCGCCAAAGAACGCAACATCCGCCTTCTGCGCGTTGAGCCGCTCGACGAATCGTTGGAGAGCGTGTTCGGCTACCTGGTGGACGCGTAATGGACACGCTCATCGTACTCTCGATGCGGCAGCTCGCGGGCGGCCGCAGACTGCTGCTGCTGGTGGCCCTCGCCGCGCTGCCCGTCGGGCTGGCGATCCTCCTCACGCTGATGCTGGGCGAGGACGAGACATCCAATTCGGAGTACATCGACACGCTGTTGGACGCGCTGCTCATCGGTGCGGTGATGCCGGTGATCAGCCTCGTTCTGGCGACGGCGGCCTTCGGCAACGAGGTGGAGGACCGCACGCTGAACTACCTCGTGCTGAAGCCCATCCCCCGTTACCAGATCGTCTTCGCGAAGCTCCTGGCAACGCTCGTCATCGGCTGCCCGCTTGTCGTGTTCAGCGGCGTCGCCGCGACGCTCATCGCCGACGGTGGCTTGGGTACGAGGCTGGTCGTACTGGACAGCCCGCTGCGCGCCTCCGCCGCAACCGGTATCGCGCTGCTGCTGGGGACAGTCGCCTACAGCTCCGCGTTTACATGGGCCGGGCTCGTCAGCACGCGTGCGCTTCCCTATGCACTCGTGTACGTCGTCCTCTGGGAGGGGCTGGTGAGTTCGTTCCTGGGCGGCGTGCGCTTTCTCAGCGTGCGCGGGTACACGCTGGGCCTCGTCCACGGGCTGGACGACCGGAGCTTCGCCGAACTCGCTAACCGTGTCATCGAGTTCCCTGCCGCGCTCGTTGGGGTTGCGGCCGTCTCGGTTGGGTTCTTCTTGCTGGCGGTCAAACGCCTGCAGGAGATGGATGTGCCGTAGCGAATCAAGGGCACTACCGTTCGCAGACAGGCATGCTGTATCCTCTGGAATCGCTGGCAAGCTGTTCGCTGAGCCCTTCCATGGTGATGGAAACGGCGCACAGGCGGCCCCCTGACTTGTTGAACTGCTCGCCCCGTAACTTGAGCGTGCCCTGAGTGTTCGCCAGGGTATAGATCCCAAGGCTCAGGAGGTTGACGTTCACGTCCGCAAGTCCGGATATGGACACGCCAGCAACCGACGAAACACGGTATTCGACGGTTACACTGATGATCTCGTGCTCCGTTATCGTCGTACCTAAGGGCGGCTCGATGTCCGTGATTCTGATGAAGTCCTCTTGAACCGCTACATCCGTAGGGCTCTCAGGCAGGGGCGTGGCGGCCGGTTTCGGCCGTGGCGTGTCCGTCGGCCGAGGAGCAGGAGTGTTCGCCGGCTGGTCTGGCGCCGGTGTGTTCGTGGGCTGGTCTGGTCCTGGTGTGTCCGCCGGCCTCTCAGGCAAGGGCGTGGCGGCCGGTTGGCCGGGGCGGGGTGTGTCGGACGGCGCCGGCGTGTCGCCGCCTGAGACTTCTGGCCGGCATTCTTCTTCACTGAGTGCCGTATAGTGCCGAAACGTCGTGGTGATCCCTTCCAAGGAGAAATCGAACACGTCGAAGAAGATCTCGCTAGGTTCTCTCGGGATGATGTCCACTAGGAAGCGGGTGGTATTTCTCACTGTCCCCGCGCCAGCCGCAAAGGAGGAGAGCGGCGAGAGCGTCGCCGATGTCAAGGCAACGCGAGTGTCAGCTCCGTCCACGAGTTGCTGTTCTGTTAGGCAGTGGCGCACATCCGCGGCGGCATTGACGTCTTCGATCCAGGGCATCATGGCGTTGAACTGATCTGTGTCAGGCACTACCTCGACCATCCCTTCGCCGCGCGTGGTCAGATCAAGGAGGTTCGTATGGGTGGAGAATGCCCAGGACGGCAGGAAGCGCCCGAGAGGATCTTCGGCGACGAACAACTCATAGCCATCCCCGTCCAAATAATGGACGGTCACGTTGTTCCAAGCTGTCCCGTCCGCATGATGGACCAGCACTTCGATCTCCTCACCACCTTCGCCATCGAAGAAGGCGCTGCCGTCCTGATCTGTTGAGGCGGTGGTGATCGGAACGCCAGGGAGCGTGATCGTGGATGAGTCACCGGCGCTGTCATCATCGGTAATGGCGGGGACGATCACGAAGATCGACAGGAGGACAACAGCGCCCACCACGAACGATCCCAGTGCGGCCATGTAGAGTTTCATTCGTCCTCAATATACGGCTTGGAGTGCGATTACGATCCTCGCGACTGCTGCTGTGCGCAGCGTCATGCTCGCCACCTCCCGCTGTGGCGGTCGGAGTTTAGCAGAAAGAGCGAGAGCGAATCGCCTGTGAGCGTCCCCGGCTGCCCGTAGGCGGCCAACTGCTATAATCGCGGCGGATGGTCGCCACTTCAGGATACCGTGGAAGAGAGCGCGCGATGGCCACGCCGTCCGGCCCTAGCCAACCAACCGCGACGTTTGGCGCCCGCATCGCCGCGTACCTGATCGATTCGATCGTCTTGCTCGTTGTGCTGCTGATCTTCTTCGTGATCGGGGGCGCGGTCCTGCTCTTCACCAGCGACCTCGGCAAGGAGGACCCGCCCGATGCGGCGTTCAGCGCTTTCATCGCGATCCTGATTGGCGGCCCCATCCTGTTTTGGTCGCTGCTGAACCTAGGGCTCACGCGGTGGCGCGCCCAGACGGCCGGCATGTACGTGGCCGGCATCATCGCGATATCTGAGGACGGGGACGTGCGGGCGCCGCGCCGAGTCCTGGCCCGCTGGTTCGGGATGCATCCGACGCTCTATCACCCGCTGTTTGTTCCGCTGTGGTCGCTGCTGGCGGCATACGCCACATCGCTAACACTGAGCCGTAGCGTCCTGATCGTGACGCTCACGCTCGCGTTGCTCTGCTTGGTTGTGCCCATCGCGGGCCTCGCGGCGATGGCGTTGGACAGCGAGCGTCGCGGTATCCACGACCGTATCGCCCGCACACGCGTCGTCCCAGTAGACGCGCCATGAGCAGGGATGCGCCGATGTTCGACGCGCAGAGACGTTCGGGATACAGCTCTAGCCGGCGGACGCGAACGCTCGGCATCCTGCTCGCCTGCGCGGTCGGCCTCATGCTCTCCTCGCTCGCCCTCTCGAACGTCACTGAGGAGGGCCCCGCAACACGGAGCATCGCCCGAAGTCTCGCGATCCTGACCGAGGTCGACGCCTTCCTCGACGCCGAGTACGCGGAGTTGCGCGAACGCGCCAGCGCGATGGCCGGCGAGGTGACTCTCGCCGACTTCCCGGTCGCCGTCTCCTTCACGGCTGAAGAGGTGCTAGCGACGGACCAGGCTGGGTTCCGGGAACTGCTCCTCTCCCGCTCGGCCCAGCGCGTCTACGATGACGGCGCCTCGGTCTTGCGAGAGGGACGCAAGGACCAGACAGGACTCTTCTCAACAGAGAACGTCCTCCGGCGAGGACTGGAGTTGTTGCGCCCAACACCGCACCGGGTCTTCTTCGGACTGACGGTGGCGCTGGCGATCATCGCGCTTGTGCTGGCTCTCGGACTTGGTCTCGTAGCCAGCGCCTACGGCAGGCTGCTCGCGATCGGATTGAGCATCTTCCTTGCGGCGGCACCGTCCCTCGCGCTCGCTTTCGGCGTGCGATTCGCGCTGCGCGTCGCCGCGGACGGAGCGGATGACTACCTCTCGCAGGAGTTCCTCCAACTCGGACAGGAGCTGGCATGGGCTCCCGTCCGCAACGGCATCATCTTCTCTGCGGGAGCGGCGGTCCTTCTGGGAGCCGGCTCCATCCTGACGCGCTGGAGCGACGCGAGAAATCTCTAGCTGCTCACCATAACCGCTCGATCTTCTCGCCTGCTCTGGAGTACTGTGATACGCACCCCAAACGGACAGGCGTCCAGTAACCAACGGGAACCGCATCATCGTGCGCATGGTAAGCGCCCACGGGCGCTTCTCTATCCTTCTGCTCTCCGCGCTCGCCGCGCTCATTGCTGTCGCTGTCGCCACACCCGGCCACGACCGTGCCACGGCAGCAACGAGGCCGGCCGCTGTCGTCGAGCGCGTGGTGCAGCCATCGACGCCAATGGACCCGCCCCGCCCGCTAGAACCGCTGTGGCTGACCGACCTCCATGCGCGCTTCCCCAGCATGACTTCGCTGCTCGCACCTCGCTTCTCTGTCCTCCCCAACAACCAGATCATCAGCTACTACGGCAATCCATACACCGACCTGATGGGCATCCTGGGCGCCGGCGACCTGGCATCGATGGCGGACGCCCTCGAACGGCAGGCAGCGCGATACGACGCGCTGAACGGTCCGCTGGACGTCATGCCGGCGATCCACCTCGTGTACGCCGTCGCCCAACCTCATCCTACTGACAACGGCCTCTACCTCCAGTACGTCGACGACGGCGCCGTTCTACGCTACTTCGCGCTTGCCGAGGAGCGGGACATGCTCCTCTTCCTCGATCTGCAGATCGGCCGCAGCACGGTTAAGGACGAAATCGAGAAGGTCCTGCCGCTCCTCCGCAACCCGAGGGTGCATCTAGCGCTCGATCCCGAGTTCGCGGTCGATGGGGAGAGCACGCCGGGAGACGTGATCGGCAGCCTCAGCGCGGAGGACATCGACGTCGCGCAGTCGATGCTGCAAGACCTTGTGATCGCTGAACGGCTACCGCCGAAGATTCTCATGGTCCATCAGTTCCTCGACGGAATGGTGCGCAGCGGGGAGTCGATTACCTACTACCAGGGCGTTGACCTGATCATTGACATGGACGGGTTCGGCCCCGCAGCGGTGAAGCGGGCGACCTACGAGGAGTACGCGAGTAGGACGTACGCCGCCCACGCCGCGATCAAGCTCTTCTTCGACCACGACCCCGACCTGATGTCGGAGCGGGAGGTGCTGTTGCTGAACCCGATACCGGCCATCGTCATCTACCAATAGCAACGCTGGCCCGCCACAGCGTGACGGTGAAGCAGCAGGCGAAACGCGCTATCATCTCCATGCTGTGATCGAGCGGGAGTAGCTCAGTGGTAGAGCATCTGCTTCCCAAGCAGAGGGTCGCGAGTTCGACTCTCGTCTCCCGCTCCACCTTCGATTTCTGACCTTCACGTCCGCCGGAAGCAGATGTCTATCCGACACAGTGACAGATTCGAGGTTGTGTCGGAGTTGCCTCGCGCAGAATGGATCTCGCCTAGTTGTCAGCTGAAGCCGCAACGCTTATGGCGGCAGGCTGCCCAACAGGCCGGCGGCGAACTGCAGAATGAGTGCAGCGTCGATCGCGGTAACGTTGTCGTCGTTGTTGACGTCCGCGTTCTGGGGGCAGGGCAGCGATACCAGCAGCCCAGCCGCGAACTGCAGGATCAACGCCGCATCGATCGCGTTCACTGAGCCGCTACAGTCGACGTCGCCGATCAGGCCGTTAGCAATTGGAGCTGCGGTTGGCTTCGCTCCGAGGCCGGAAACGTCCACGGGTGTGTTTCGCTGGGTGGTCGTGCCGTCTCCCAGCTGGCCGAAGTCATTCAGACCCCAACACTTGAGGCCGCCTACTTCTGTGAGCAAGCGTCTTTGCCGCGGCGCTGGGCTGTCGAGCAACGCATGTGCCGATAGCGATACTTGCCCGTTACGGTCGCAGCGCCCAAGAGCGGGGCGCTGCAAGCTCCGCATGTTGCCACGCCAGACAGAGGATAGGGCTGCCTGCCGAACGGCCTAGAGGAGGCGATGTTCCGCCGCCGGCTAACGAGTACGTTCTGAAGCTTGTCGAATAATTCTGCGTCAACGATTGCAGGATGCTCGCCCTTGACGGTAAAGCCACCGCCAGCCCGGCCATGAAATGCGACATCGCCTTTGTAGGTAACGTTCGTCACCAGCTTGCGGGCGCTCAGTCTGTCAAGCGGATTCCCCTCAGTGCTACAAAGTCCGGCGCTGGTAGCCCACTGGCCCATCTCGCGCAACGAGTGGTGGCCTGACGCGTAGCGCTCGAAAGCTTCACGAACGAGCGGCGCCGTGGCCTCGTCTATGACAACCGTGTTCGCTTCGTCCCGCAGATAGCCGAGTGGCAGCGGGCCAACTAGTTCCCCGCCTCTGGCTTTCTCTTCGATGCCGGCCTTGATGCGGCTCACGATCACGTCGTGCTCGAACTCTCCGAGGGCGCCGAGGATAGAGCGCATCATGCGGCCGGCGGCCGTACCCGTATCGGTCGACTCCTGAATGCTGACGATACCGACGCCAGCGGCCTCCAGATCATCGCAGATGCGGAGAAGGTCACGGAGGGAGCGGCCCAACCTGTCGAGCCTCCAGAAGATCACGCGCTCAAAGCGCCCACTACCGGCGTCGGCTAGCAGTCGCTTCAGTTCGTCGCGGCCCTCAATGGAACTTCCGCTGCGTCCCTCATCGATGAGGGTGGTCCGAAAACCTCTGGCCACACCTACTCCAACGGACTCGCGTGCTCCACAGGAAGACACGAACGTCGAGCCCACACCGATTCCTCCGGTCTCACTCGCTCCTCAGGAACATGCGAAATGCGAGCCCTTACCGACCTCGCAATTACCCAGTCTGCCACGATCAATAACTGGGGCTTGCGAATCCCCGCCGATGTCAAGTTGGGAATCAGCCATCTTCGACTCCATCAACCACGAGCGATTGCAGCGAGGCGTTGTTGCACTGAGAGACCACGCTTGCGGCAGGCTCGTCGCCGAAGTCAGAGCGGTGGAAATGGCGACACTCAGCTACTTCTCTCACCAAGGCCCGGATGGAGCAACAGCCGGTTCACTCCTGCGAGCCCAGCTGGAATACTCGGTGGCGGGAGAGAATCTAGAGCGGAACAACTACCCGTTCGATCAGAGCGTTGACGTGGCGATCGAGAGCTTAATGGAAAGCGAACTGCATCGAATTGTGATCTTAGACAGGTCGTACTCTCACTTGGGCGTTGCTCTCAGCGAAGAC
>JADFRJ010000219.1 GCA_022561355.1 Chloroflexota bacterium
AGTCGTTACGGCCGACCATCATCGGGATGCCCAGCTTGTCGAGTCGGTCCTCCGTCATCGAGATGCAGATCAGCCCGCGGCCGAACTTTGCCATGTAGTTGATGGCATCGGCGTCGACGAATTGCGAGGGCAGCGTCAGGTCGCCTTCGTTCTCGCGATCTTCATGGTCGATGATGATGACGAAGCGGCCCTGGCGATACTCCTCAATCGCATCCTCGACAGTCGCCAAGCCGAAAGCAGGATTCTTCGTTCTTTTAGCCATGTCCCCCCTCCGCGTAACGCGGACGCGTTGCCATGCTCCTACTCCAGGCCCTGGCCGGCGCCTTGCGAGGCCTCAAGGAGCTGCCCGACGTAGCGGGCGATGATATCGGATTCTAAGTTTATCCGATCGCCAGGGGATTTTCGAGTGTGGTTCGTGTGTTGCTGCGTATATTCGACGAGTGAGACAGCCAGGCTATCTTCAGTCTTTTCAATGACGGTCAGACTGGCTCCATCGATGGTGATCGGCCCTTTTACGATGACGTAACGCAGGATCTCCGGCGGCGCCTTGTAGCGCGCGATGGTCGCCCCCTCATCTGGCGTCAACGACTCCAACGTCCCCGTCGCTTCGACAACGCCGCGCACCAGATGCCCGCTGAGCCGATCCGCCAGCGTTAGCGAGCGCTCCAGGTTCACGCGGTCGCCCACCTTCAGGTCGCTCAGATTCGTGCGCCGGTACGTCTCCGGCATCACGTGCGCGGAGAAGCCCCCTTCGTCCTGGTAGGCGACCGTGAGATCAACACCGTTGACGGCGATGCTATCACCGAGGTTCGTGCCGCGCACGAGCTTAGCATCGATCACGAGCTTGCCCTCTTCCACCTCGCGAATCGTGCCCAGCTCCTCGATAATGCCGGTAAACATGGCGCTCCTATTGTAGCCGCTTCACCCTGCGCCTGGGCATGGCGCGCCGGGCCGTCTCGCGCTCTTCCAGGGCCGCCCGCAAGAACGCCTCGATCCTGGTGCGCGCCCTGCGTTTGGTGACGTGCGCGAGGCCGGCGTCGTGGTACCCAGGCAGCCAGAACTCGTACGACAAGAGCGCACGCAGACCGCGCAACAGGTCGAAGTACCAAATGTCTGATACAGGCGCAGCCGCGTTCGATTGGTACGCCTCGCGGAAAGTCTCCGCCGCCGGGAGATCGAGGATTATCGCTAGGTCGATCCGGCACTGCGAAACGTCGGTGCGTGGGTCGCCGACTTCGGCGTGCGTCCAGTCGACCACGCCGGTGAGCTTGCCACGATGCCAGACCGTATTGCCTGGCCAGAAATCGTCGTGCACCAGGGTCGCACTTTGCCAGCCGATGTAGTCTATGTCTTCGACGAGAGCCGCGTGGACCGAACGCGCCAGCGCGCCGTGCCTCTGCGCGTAGGGCCGACGCGTCTCGAGTTCCTGGCGAACGCCGTCCGGCAGTTGCACATTGAGAATCGACAGGTCGAAACGATCTGACGTTATGGCATGAATCGCGAGCAGCGCCCGCGCCAGCTGGTCCGCCCACGCGCCCACGTCGCGCGGCAGATAGACGGGCGCGCCAGGCAGGTAGGTCAGGGCGATCGCTGGCACGCCGAACAACTCTGCCTCCGCGTCCAGCAGGAGCGGCCTCGGCGCAGAGAGGCCGGCCTTCTCTACGAGCTGAAGGACGTGATACTCGTGCGTGACCTGTTCTGGCTGCGATGAACGGTTGTCGCGCGGGAACCGGCGCAGCGTGACCTTCCTCCGCGCACCGTCCGCCCGCTCAATATCGAGCACGTCCATCCGAGCGCCGACGCCGCCGCGCAGGCGGCGCCTTCCCGCGAGCCGGCCTCCTGGTTCGAGTCGCTCTACCAGCCGGGCGAGGCTGCCAGGCGGCGCCCGGCTGCCCGCCAAACCTACTGCCCGAGGAGCGGACACCGCTTCACGACGATGCCGGTGAACATCCTTAGGTCTGGCCCTGCCCGTCGGCCGCCCTCTTCGCGAACGAAGAGACGAACTGTGTCAGCTCGCTCGGGATGATCCACTTGCTCGAGTCGCTGTCGGCAAGCGCCCGCATCATCTCTAGGTACTGAAGACCCATGGTATTCGGATCGAGCCCCTCACCAACTTCTTGGATCTTGGCTAATGCGCTGGAAAGGCCTTCGGCTTCCAGGAGGGCCGCCTCTTTCCCGCCTTCAGCGTGGAGAATGGCCGACCGCTTCTCGCCTTCAGCGGTCAGGATCGTCGCTGCCCTGTTACCCTCCGCCACCTTGACGGCAGCTTCGGCCTGGCCATCAGCGTCCAGAACGGCCGCGCGCCGGTTGCGCTCGGCGGACATCTGGCGGCTCATCGCTTCCTGGATATCACGCGGGGGCGTGATCTCCTTGATCTCCACGGCCATCACCTTCACGCCCCAACGATCCGTGACTTCGTCGAGCTTCACCTGCATCGTTTTGTTGATCTGGTCGCGCTTGGCGAGCACGTCATCGAGGGAGATATCACCGACGACGGCGCGAAGCGTGGTGACCGCCATGCCGCGCGCGGCCCACATGTAGTTCTCAACCTGGACCACCGAATCGATCGGCTCGACCACCTTCAGATAAACAAGCATGTCGACCGAGACGGGCGCGTTGTCCTTCGTGATGCAGGTCTGCGGCTCCACGTCGAGCACGTCCTCACGCAGATCGACGCTGACCACCTGGTCGATGATGGGGAACAGGGGGAAGATAAAGCCGGGCCCCTTGGCGCCCACCAGCCGGCCGAAGCGGAAGTGCACCAGCCTCTTGTATTCGGGAACTATGCTGAAGAAGAATGGCATCGCTGTCTCCTTACACTACTGACGCCCGCGCGGATGTGTATCCCGTGACGAGCAGGTCCTGACCGAACTGCTCGACAGTTACCTCATGTAATCGTAGGGCATCCGCCATGCGCTCGGCGCCTCTGCCGGCGACGGCGGACGGCGCGTCGCCGCCGATGATCATCGGCGCGATGACCGCGTGTACCTTGTCAACGAGCCCTTCGTCGAAAAACGAACCGTGCAACACACCGCCACCCTCGACCAGCAGCGTGAGCACATCGCATTCGGCGAGCGTCTTCATCAGCGCGGGCAGGCTCACGCGCCCCGCGCCATCGTCCGGCAGCACTTCGACGCGGGCGCCGGCCTGCGCCATCTCATCGCGCCACGCTTCCGGCGAAGCGCTGGTCGTCGCGATCAACGTCGGCGCGTCGCAGGAGAGCACGCCGGCATCCTTGGGGGTGCGTCCGCGCGAGTCGATGACGACGCGCAGCGGCTGGTGATCCGACAGCTTGTCGTCGGGACGCGCCGTGAGCTGCGGATTGTCGATCACGACCGTGCTAACGCCCACAGCGATCGCATCGATGCGCGTGCGCAGCTCATGCGACCAGCCTCGCGTGCCTGGGCCGCTGACCCAGCGCGAGTCGCCGCTCGTCGCGGCGATCTTGCCGTCCAGACTGGCGGCGAACTTCGCGATCACGAACGGCCGGCCTTGCGTGCGGTGCATCAGGTAGCCTTCGTTGATGCGTCGCGCTTCGGCCTCGCCCTCGCCCTCAGAGAGCGCGATCCCCGCCCGTTCGAGCTGCTCGCGACCTTTACCGGAGACGTTGGCATCGGGATCTTCGTGCGCGAAACGCACTTCGGCAACGCCGGCGGCGATGATCGCCTCCGTGCAGGGCGGCGTGCGTCCGCTGTGACTGCACGGCTCCAGCGTGACGTACATGGTCGCGCCCTTCGCGCCGGCACCTGCGGCCTGCAACGCGACGACCTCGGCATGCCGGTCGCCGGGACGCTCCGTCGCGCCCTCACCGACGGTCCGCCCGTCCTTCACGAGCACGGCGCCGACCGATGGATTCGGACTTGTGCGGCCCTGGACCTCGCGGGCCAGCTCCAGCGCGCGCGACATGAACTCTCCCGGTGCGCTAGAGCCGCGCACGCTCATGGGCCACCGTCCTTTACGAAGAGACCCGCCTGCCTGCCCTTGCGAAGCTCCTCTTCCTCCAGCTCCTCTTCCAGTTCGTCCCACAGATGGCTTGGCATCGGTCCAGTCTGACCCTGGTACTTATTCGTTTTCGAGCCGTAGGGGTGTTCGACCGGCGATGACATGCGTTCGAACGTAAACATACAGATGCGCATGCGAGGGTAGAGGGCGACCGGCATCACGCCCAGGTTGCCCAGTTCCATCGTGGCGGTGCCATCCCAGCCCGGATGGAAGATGCTCGCGGTGCTGTGCACGATGATGCCGAGCCGGCCCAGACTACTGCGGCCTTCGAGACGGCCTAGCAGGTCGTCGCTGATCGTCAGCCGCTCCAAAGTAGTCGCGAGAACCAGTTCATTGGGATGGATGATGAAGGGTTCACCTTGCTCGATATCTATCTG
>JADFRJ010000220.1 GCA_022561355.1 Chloroflexota bacterium
GGGCGGTGGGCATGCGGTAGTCGAGCAGGCCGTCGTTGATCAGCCGTCCCTTTTCGTCGTAGATCATCTCCTCCCAGAGACCGATCCCGATGCCCTGCGTCGCTCCGCCCTGCATCTGTCCAGCGACAGATAGCGGGTTGATAGCGAAGCCGGCATCCTGGACAATGCCCCAGTTGAGGAGCGTGACTTGGCCCGTCTCTTCGTCGACCTCCACTTCGGCGACCTGCGCGGTGAAGCCGGGCGCCTGCTTGCGGGCCGTGATGGCGCCGCGGCCGATGATGGGCGGGTAGAGGGCGCCGAACCCGGTCGTGATGCCGGCTAAGCGGCGGAACGCGATCGATTTGTCCGGCGATCCCTTGACGCGGATCTCGCCGTCGACGGACTCCATGTCGTCGGGGTTGGCCTCCAACCGCTCGGCCGCGATGTTGAAGAGCTGCTGGCGGGCGTCCTCGGCGGCCGCCTTGACCGCGCGGCCGACCGTGAAGAGCGTCTTGCTGCCGGCGCTCATGCCGGCGAACGGGGCGGTCTTCGTGTCGCCGGTGCCGACGGTGACCATCTCGAGCGGGACGCCCAACTCCTCGGCAGCGATCTGCAGGAACGACGTGTTCGTCCCCGAGATGTCGTTCGCGCCAACGACGACCTTGATCGTGCCGTCGCCGTTGAGCTCCACGTGCGCGCTGGCAGGCTGTAGCCCGCCCAGCCATCCTCCCACCGCCATGCCGACGCCGCGAGATTTGCCGTTGCCGTTCTGCTTCTTGCCGCGTGACTTCCAGAGGTCGCTGTCGCGCACAGCCTCCAGGCACTCCTTCATTCCGATGCGTGTGTACGGTACGTCGCTGGGCATCTTGTCGCCCTCAGCGACGGCGTTCTGCATACGTATTTCCAGCGGATCGAGTCCCAGTTCACGCGCCATCATGTCCATGTGGCTCTCGATCGCGAACGTCACGTTGTGGGCGCCCGGTGCCCGGATCGCGCCGACGCTGACCTTGTTTGTGAGCACTTCGTACGTCGCGATTTCTAAGTTGGGGAATCGATAGTAGCCGCCAAGCAGGATCGCGCCGACCACGGCCGACGCTCCCGGGAAGGCGCCGCAATCGTAGACGATCTTCGCCTTGATCGCGGTGATGGTGCCGTCCTTCTTCATGCCCGTCTTCAGCTCTACGACGCAGCCCGCGGAAGGCGTTGCGCCTTGGAGATCGTCCTTGCGAGTGAAGATGATCTTGATGGGCCGGCCCGCGATCTTCGCGAGCACCGCGGCCAGCGTCTGCGTGAGGAAGATCTTGCCGCCGAAGCCGCCGCCCAACTCCGTGCCGATCACGCGGATCTTCGTCTCCGGCATGCGCAGCATGTTCGAAATCTGGTCGCGGACGAAGAACTGGCCCTGCGTCGCGGTCCAGATCGTCAGCTCGCCGCTGGATGCGTTGTAATCGGCCACGGTGGCGTGCGGCTCAATGTAGCCCTGATGCATCATCGCCGTCCGCCATGTGCGCTCGACGACGCAATCGGCTTCAGCGAAACCTTGGTCGATGTCGCCCCGGCTGAACTTCGCCTGTGACGCGATGTTGCTCGGCTTGTCCGACTGCTCTTCCTTGACGTCAATGCTGACGTGCCCCTTGGACTCGGAGCGGTCGATCTCGGTGATCGGCTTGCGGGCCAGCGGCGAGTCGTCCTCCATCGCGGCGAGCGAGTCGAGAACGGCGGGCAACTCTTCGTAGACGACGTCGATCAGGTCGAGCGCTTCTTCCGCAGTCGAGACGTCCGTCGCGAGCACGGCGGCCACCGGCTGGCCGTAGAAGAGGACCTCATCGGCCGCAAGCAGGTTATACGCCCGGTTCGACATGCGCTTGGCCTTGAACGTGGGCAGGTCGGTGGCCGTGACCACGCGTTCGACACCTTCGAGAGCGAGCGCCTTGGACGCGTCGACGCTGACGATGCGCGCGTGCGCGTGGGGGCTGCGCAGTAGCTTGCAGTGCAGCATGCCCGGGAGCTGGATGTCGGCGGCGTACAAGCTGTCGCCGGTGACCTTATGCGACCCATCGATGCGGGTGATCGGCTTGCCTACGCTCGAGTATGTGGTCATCGTCAGCCCCTTTCGCTCGGTGCGCGATGGTTACGGCGTCAGGCGATAGAATCGCCAGAACGCATTCTCTATCGGTAGAATATCGACATTGGAGAAGCCGGCCTCGCTCGCATACTGGCGCATCAACGACGGACGCATGACGGTGCCGGTGGCGGCGGAGTCTGGGAAGATCATCGCCTGCGGCAGGCAGTGCAGCACGCTGAAGTTGTACATCAGGTGACCAAGGAAGTTACGGTTCTCTTCCAGCGTATCTCCCACGGCCTCATCAGCGATGAGCACCACGCCATCCGGTTCCGCGAGGCTGTGCATACGCCGTAGGACGCGGACGGGATACGCCATATCGTGAATGCATTCGAATGCCGTGACCAGGTCATAAGGCCCGGTGAGCGAGGCCTCCTCAGCTGGCGCCAGATGGAACACGACGCGCTCCGCGACGCCTGCTTCTTCGGCGTTCTGCCGTGCTTGCTTGATGGAGGCTTCGTCTATATCCAGCGCGTCGATGCGAACGTTAGGAAAGCCTTGAGCGAGGGCGATGCTCGACCAGCCGATCCCGCAGCCGATCTCCGCCACGCGGCCACCAGCCTTGAGACGGGCGTGTACGTCAGGCATGGCGGGTATCCAATTGGCGGCATAGTCGTTTACGAACATGGGCCGATTACCCCCGCCGATGGCCTGAAGCACCGCCGAGCCGTATGCTTCGTACGGTACGCCGCCTCCCGAGCGAAACGCTTCGATCAAGGGCTCAAGCGCTCCTGCTAAACTCGGAACCCAGTAGAGGAACGCCGCCGCGTAGGCCGCGTCGTCGCGGTTCACAAGCACAGCGGCGTGCTCTGCCGGCAGCGAGAACTTCCCGCTGTTTCCGTCGTGGTCGACGTAGCCCCCTACCGTCATGCATTCCAGCCACTCGCGAAGGTATCGCTCGCTCAGCCCCGTTCGCTCCGCCAACTGTGTCGGAGTGACCGGTCCGCTATCGACCAGCGCGCCAAACAGCCCTAGGCGATCGCCAAGATGGACGCTTAGGCAGCTCATGGACGCATTTACTTCACTGAATAGGCGCTCGGATAGGGCATCGATTCTTGCTTGGTCGAGTTCGTTAGGCGCCATAGAGCTCTCTCCTGTTAGGAAGCACCTCTCGCTGCCTGCGCGGCAGCCGCGATCGCTTCTACGATTTTGGTGTAGCCAGTGCAACGGCAGAGGTTTCCGGCGATTGCGCTGCGGATCTCTTGCTCGTCGGGCTTGGGGTTCTGGTCCAGCAGTACTTTGCCGGCCAGGATCATGCCTGGGATGCAGAAGCCGCACTGGACCGCGCCGGTATCGATGAACGCTTGCTGAACCGGGTGAAGGTCGCCGTTCGTAGCGAGGCCCTCGATGGTGGTGATCTCGGCGCCGTCCGCCTGTGGCGCCAGCATGAGACACGACGTGACGAGCTTGCCATCAACGATCATGGAGCAGGCGCCGCAGTCTCCTGTGCCGCAGCCCTCTTTCGAGCCGGTGAGCCGTAACTCGTCGCGCACGACCTCCAGGAGTGTGAGGTTGGGCTCGATGTACGCCTCGTACGCCCGGTTGTTGATGGTGTAGTGAACTTCGAGTTTGGCCAATGCTCTCTCCTACCTAGCTCCGTGCTCGCTCCAGGGCGATGTCCAGGCAGCGCTTCGTCATGACGCCGACGAGGTGGCGGCGGAACTCAGCGGAGCCGCGGACGTCCGAGATGGGGCTGGACGCAGCCTGCGCCAATTCGGCGGCCTTCGCGAACAGCTCCGCCGACGGCGTCTGGCCGGCGAGCGCGTCCTCGGCATCGGTCGCGCGGATGATCGTTGCCGCGACGGCGCCGAGACAGATGCGCGCCTCGCCGATGTTGCCGCCGTCGAGTGACAGACGGACGCCGACGCCCACAGCGGCGATGTCCATGATCTTGCGTGGTGTATGGCGCTGGTAGACGCTGCCCGTGTTCGCGGGCGGCGTTGGCAGCTTGAAGCCGGTCAGGACTTCATCTCCGGCCAGCACCGTGCTTCCGGGGCCATCGAACAGGTCGATGACGGGGATCTCTCGCGTACCGCCGGAGCCGACAATCTGCGCAACCGCATCGAACACGGCCAGCGGCGGCGTCGTGTCAGCCGAAGGCGCAGCGTTCGCGACATTCCCGCCGATGGTCGCCATGCTGCGCGTCTGCACGGAACCAACGACGCCTGCGCCCTCGGCTAGCGCGGCGTATCGTTGGCGTATCGTGTCGTTCGTCGCGATCTCATCCATGCTGGCGGCCGAGCCGATGCTCAGGCCGTCAG
>JADFRJ010000221.1 GCA_022561355.1 Chloroflexota bacterium
ATAGAAGCGCAGGCCGGCCCAGAACAGGACGGGCGTCGCGAGTATCCAGGAGATGATGTTGATCGCGCCCAGACGTACTTCGTCCAGAAGCGGGATGCGCGAACTCTGCGACAAGACGATCAGGATGCCGCCCAGTGTCAGGGCGAAGATCATGCGGATGCGGAGGCTGCGTTCTTCTTCGGCCCGCTCCGCGGCCTCGGTATCCTCGAGTTGCGCTGCCGCGTCGATCTCGCGGGTCAGCTCATAGCCGGACGCCTCGACGGAGCTGCGTAGCTCGCGGAGGGTGACGTCGGGCTGGATCGAGATCGTCACACGTTCCGTAGCGAGGTTCACGTCCGCCGTTTCGACGCCCTCGACCTTGAGCAAGGCGCCCTCTACGTGCCTGACGCAGGAGGCGCAGGTCATGCCCTTGACAGCAAACGTCTGGGTGACCTGCTCGTGTTCTTTGGTTTCAGTTGTCATGCCTTTACCCTCATGTCTCCCGTTCCAGTGCCTACTTGTTCGCTAGCTCGTACAGCTCCAGCAGCTCACCGATCACCTGCTCGTCCCGGCCCTCCTTGACGCCCTCAATGACACAGGTGTGGAGGTGGCCGTCGAGCAGAACGCCCTCCAGCTTTTCGATCGCCCGGCGGACGGCGTACGTCTGCTTGAGGACGTCCACGCAGTAGGTGTCCTGTTCGATCATGCGCCGGATCCCGCCCAGATGCCCTTCGATGTAGTTAAGACGCTTGAGTGCGGCCGCGCTGGTCGTGGATTGCATGTGCTTGCTCCTAACCCATACCCCCTGGGTAGGGGTACGCCGTATGTATGCAGCATACCTGTCCGTCGGCCGCGCGTCAACTGTAGGTATGACTGTGGCCTGGTGAGAGCGGCCGATGATCGCGTCGAGGCCGATGATACCCCCTGGATGGGGGTTGTGTTTGCAACTCCAGCCTACAGCTCGCTCGGTAGGTGGCCTAGGGCCAGGTGGCCCGTCCTGGGAGCCCTGTCCTAAGAAGGCGAGATTGAGATGTTGGTGTGGAGGTGGCATCCAGAACGAGGTCCCGGCGCCGAATGGGAGGCGGTGCTCGAAGCTCTGGGAACTCGGCGGACGTCCATCGCGCGTCCCTGTGTCCTAGATAGGGCGCTGGAGAAGCGCGCAAGCTAGCCGTATCGATATGCACCGGCCTGTGTTACGTTAACTATGATAAATGTGGTTCACGCGTAACGGCGATCATGAAGAACCAGCGCTGGTGCTCAGTGGCGGAGGCGCGATGGGCGCCCTTCAGGCAGGCATTCTTCGTGGGCTGACGCGGCGCGGTTTCCGCCCGTCGCGCATCGTGGGGACCAGCGTGGGGGCGCTCAACGGCGCGTTGCTGGCGTTCCATCCTGGCGAGGCGGGCGTGGAGATGCTCGCGAACGTTTGGCGAGACTTGCAGGACGAGCACTACCTCAAGATCAACCCGGTGCGCGTCGCGCTGCGGATCGCGTCGCGAAAGCTCTATCTGGTGAGGAACGACTTCCTCCAGAAGCTGATCGCCGAACACATCTTGATCGACGAATTTTCCGCGACGGAGGTGCCCCTGCACATCGCCGCGACCAACCTGGCCGCCGCCCGGAAGCACGTGTTCAGCGAAGGAAGCGTGTCGCAGGCGGTGCTGGCATCGACGGCGATACCGGGCATCTTCAGCCCTGTAGAGATTGACGGAGATTTCTATGTGGACGGTGGCGTGACGGCGAACCTGGACCTAGAGACTGCCGTTGAACTCGGCGCGAAACAGATCCTGGCGATTGACCTCTCCCACTGCTTCGAGGTCCCGGACCCGTCCAACGTGATGGATGTTATCACGAGGACCGTCGATATCGTCTTGCGTGAGCGCGTGGACCACGACGTGCGCTGGCTTGGCAAGAAGACGCAGATCGCGCTTCTCCAGCCGCGGGTCGATAGCGGACCGGGCGTTGGCGACCTGAGTCAGGCATGGCATCTGCTGGAGCAGGGCGAAGCGTTCGCGGAGCGAATCGTCGACGATTGCTTCGACAGCAAGGGCCGGTTGCAGCCCGGGACATTCGGCGAGAATCTGTCGATTCCGGCCGCCGGCGACGCCGTGTCGGCCTAGACGGCGACCGCCAAGTCGATCGTCTGGCGGCGCACTTCCGCCATGATCTCCGCGCCAGTCTCGTCATCGGGCTCGCATAAGGGGAGCCGGAGACCGCCCACAGAGAAGCCAATCTGGTTCATCGCGTGCTTGAGCGGGATCGGGTTGGAGACCGTGAAGAGCGCCTTGATGAGCGGCACGAGCCGTTCGTGGATGGCCTGCGCTTCGCCGGTCTTGTCCGCGGCGGCCAGTTCGATCATCGACGAGACCTGCTGCCCGACGAGATGCGAAATGACGCCTACGGCGCCGTAGCCACCCGCCGCGACGATCGCGAGCGTGTCCTCATCGGCGCCGCTCCAGACCAGGAACCCGTCCGCGGATCCGGCGATGATGCGCCTGATCTGGTCCAGATCGCCGCTCGCCTCTTTCGTACCAGCGATGTTGCCGACCTGGGAGAGCCGAATCGCCGTATCGGCCGTCATGTTGACGCTCGTCCGGCTCGGCACGTTGTACATGATGACGGGGAGGCGCGTCGCCTCGGCAATCGCCTCGAAGTGACGGAACAGGCCCTCCTGCGTGGGCTTGTTGTAGTAGGGCGTAACCGCGAGGATGCCATCGACGCCGGTGCCTTCGGCCTCACGTGTCAGGTCGACGCTGGCCCGGGTGTTGTGCGTGCCCGTATTGGCGATGACGGCGCCACGGTCGCCCACGGCCTGCTTGACCGCCTGGAAGAGGCTGAGCTTCTCACCATGGCTGAGCGTTGGCGCTTCACCCGTCGTCCCGGCGACGACGAGGCCGTCCGAGCCGGATTCGAGCAGCGCCAGGGCAAGCCGCTGGGCAGCCTTGTAGTCTACCCCGCCGTCCTCGGCGAAGGGCGTGACCATAGCGGTAAACAGGCGTCCTAATTCTGTCATGACGGCACCAGCACTGGTGTACGCGGATTATACCAGAGGGGATGACGCCGCTAGATTACGCCCCGGGAGATCATCTCCTCGGCGATCTGGAGTGCGTTGAGCGCGGCGCCCTTGCGCAGGTTGTCGCAGACGGTCCAGGGTGAGCGCCGTCACGTTGACAGATCCGGTGCGTCTCCCTAAAATTGGGGATGGTTTCCTCCTTGGCAGGAGGGAATGTCCCCGCAGAAGCAACTGTCACAAGAGGACTACCCGCGCCCGGCGCGGGAGGGGGAGCAGACATGCGTTCACTAACCACAAATCCGTACTTGATCCGCGGCGCGATTGCCGCGCTCGTGTTCATGATCGCCATCGGGCTGCTGTTCGGCCCGGCCGGTCTTCTGCACGAGCCGCAGAGCGCCGAGGCCGCATTCCTCGACGAAGTGCAGAAGCTCCTCGCCTCCGACGCCCAAGCCGGCGACGCCTTCGGCGTTGGCGTAGCGGTCAGCGGCGACACTGCCGTCGTAGGGGCGAATGGCGAGGATGCCGGGGCCGGCGCCGCCTACGTCTTCGGGCGTAACCAGGGCGGCGCCGACAACTGGGGCCAGGTCGCCAAGCTCACCGCCTCCGACGCCGGGGCTGACGACCATTTCGGCGTTAGCGTGGCGATCAGCGGCGACACCGCCGTCGTAGGAGCAGACCTCGAGGCTGGCGGGGCGGGCGACCCTCTCACTTTCGCTGGCGCGGCCTACGTCTTCGGGCGCAACCAGGGCGGCGCGGACAACTGGGGCCAGGTCGCCAAGCTCACCGCCTCCGACGCCCAGGCCGGCGACCTCTTCGGCGTTAGCGTGGCGGTCAGCGGCGACACCGCCGTCGTAGGGGCGCGCGGCGAGGATGGCGGGGCGGGCGACCCCATCACTAATGCAGGCGCAGCCTACGTTTTTGGACGCAACCAGGGTGGCGCGGACAACTGGGGCGAGGTGACCAAGCTCAACGCCTCCGACGCGCAGGCCAGTGACCAGTTCGGCTGGAGCGCGGCTGTCAGCGGCGACACCGCCCTCGTCGGGGCACCCTTGGAGGACGGCGGCGCGGGCGACCCTCTCGATAGAGCCGGCGCGGCCTACGTCTTCGGGCGCAACCAGGGCGGCGCGGACAGCTGGGGGCCAGGTCGCCAAACTCACCGCCTCCGACGCCCAGGCCGTCGACTTCTTCGGCGATAGCGTGGCGGTCAGCGGCGACACCGCCGTCGTGGGGGCAAACTTGGAGGACGGCGGCGCGGGCGACCCTCTCGATAGAGCCGGCGCGGCCTACGTCTTCGAGCGCAACCAGGGCGGCGCGGACAGCTGGGGCGAGGTCGCCAAACTCACCGCCTCCGACGCCCAGGCCAGCGA
>JADFRJ010000024.1 GCA_022561355.1 Chloroflexota bacterium
GCTTGCCTTGGGGAACGCGACGGCCGTGTTCGAGCAGCATCGCCCGGTCGGTGTACTTCTGAATCGAGGGCAGGTCATGGGACGCCATGATGATCGTGACCCCATCCTCGCGCAGCCGGCGGATGTGATTGAAGCACTTGCTCTGAAACTCGGCGTCTCCGACGGCGAGCACCTCGTCGATGAGGAGGATCTCGGGCTGCACGTGGACGGCGACGGCGAATCCAAGCCGGATCAGCATGCCCGAAGAGTAGGTGCGCATCGGTTGCTCGATGAAGTCGCCCAACTCCGCGAACTCGAAGATGCTGGGCAGGGCTTCGCGGGCTTCGTCCAGCGAGAGGCCGAGCAGGACGGCGTTGAGCAGCGCGTTGTCCCGCCCGGTCATTTGGGGGTGAAAGCCGGCGCCGAGTTCCAAGAGGGCTGAGACGCGACCGTTGGCGACGACGCGGCCGGACGTGGGGTGCGTGATCCCGGCGATGATCCGAAGGAGCGTGCTCTTCCCCGATCCGTTCGGCCCCGTGATCCCGAGGCACTCGCCCCGCTGGAGCGTAAACGAGATGTCTTGCAAGGCCCAGAAGTCCTTCGTACCCGCCGGCTTTCTTCTGAAGATCGCGGCGGGCAGCGACAAGAGCGTCGTTTTCAGTTCCTGACCGCGTCCGGCGCGCAGCCGATAGCGCTTAGAGACGTCGCGAACCGTTACGGCCGTGTTAGCGTCAGAGAGCATCGGCGAATCCTGGTTCGAGGCGGCGGAACGTCTGACTGCCAACGATCACGGCGATGACGGTGAACACGAGCGCGGGCCAGAGGTCGAGTCCCGGCAGTGTGTTGTGGATCAGGAGGTCGCGCCAGGCCTCCATGAGTGAGGTAAGGGGATTGATCAACAGGATGGGCTTCCATTCGTCTGGCACTCGAGAAAGCGGGTAGAGGATCGGCGTCGCGTAGAACCCGACGTTGAGGACGACCTCCACAAAGTGTTCGAGGTCGCGGAAGAAAACGTCGATTGATGCGATGACGAGGATCACGCCCATGAGCAGCATCAATTGCACTGCCGCCAGGATCGGGATGCCGATCAGCCACGTAGCGTTAGGATGCTGACCGGAGACGCCAAGCAGGACGATGAATATCACCAGCGAGATCGCGAAATGAATGCCATTGTTGAGAACCGTCGCGAATGGAAGGACAAATCTCGGGAACGGGACCTTCTTTATCAAGGGCCCATTTGACGCGAACGCTGGCGTGGCCAGAAGGACTGACGACTGAAACCAGATCCAGGGGAAGAGGGCCGCGATGAGCACCAGATGGTAATCGGCAATCTGGAGGTCGACTAAGTAGCGGAACACCACATAGTAGACGCCGCCAAGCGCCAGGGGCTTCATCAGTGACCAAAGGAACCCCAGGGCGGTGTCCTGATAGCGGACTTTAAGGTCCCGCAGCGTGAGCAGGTATAGGAGCTCCCAGGCTCTACCCCGTGGTCGGATGGAAATGGTCAGGACTCCTCGCTCCGTGTGTGGTACCTTAGCGTATCAGGGGCATTATGCCAGATCAACTGTGTAAGCGCGTATGGAGGTTGACACGTCTTTCCCGCTTGGCTAGGCTGGGGTCAGACAAACGCTTGTTCGCCTCGGCGCGAACAGCAGTGAGGTGACATCTGGGTACTAGCACAAGCGCAGAGAGAACATCAGAGGGCCCCCGGAAAGTCCGGCGCGGGCCGCTGACGCGCAAACAGATACTCGACGCTTCGCTTAGGCTCTTCTCCGAGAAGGGATTTGCCCGCACGAGCGTACGCGACATCGCGCGTGGCGCCGGGATCACGGACGCCGCGATCTACTATCACTTTTCGTCGAAACGAGACCTCTTCGAAGCGCTCTTCGAGGAGCGAGGCATCTTGTCCGCTCTGAGCGACCTGGAGAACGTGACGATCACGGAACAGCCGCTCGAGGAGACGCTCGTCGGGATTGCCGTGGCCGCGCAGGGGATTCTGCAGCGTAACAAGGACTTCATGAAGGTCCTGCTGAGCGAAGCGATGAGTGAAGACCCGGTGGCCACGGAAGACTATCGCCGGATCACCGAGCGCTGGCGAAACGCCGAGGCGCGGATCCTGCGGGAGTTCGTGCGCCGCGGCGAGCTGCCGCAGATGGACGTCGACGTGGCCGCGCGCCAGTTGGTCGTGCTTTCGGTCGGGCCGTTCACGGACGAGCTGATGTCGGGCGAAGACCAGGACGGCGAGGAGCCGTCCGCGGAGTTGGTGACACGCGTGCGCAGCGGTGTGGAGCGTTTCGTGAGAGGATTGCAGGCCTCGACGGCATGACCATTGGGCCGCAGCCGCGACCGCCCAAAGAGACCGCCAACCTTGTACCGTTTGCCCATCCCAGCGAAGAAGAGTTCGCTGGGATTCTTGATTTCTACGGTGTGACGTGGGAATACGAACCGCGCACGTTTCCACTCCAGGAGAAGGAGGGCCGCTTGGCGCTGGCGTTTACGCCCGACTTCTACTTGCCAGACCTTGACCTCTACATTGAGTTGACGACGCTCAAGCAGAAGCTGGTGACGGAGAAGCACCGCAAGGTGCGCCTGCTGCAAGAGCGCTATCCGGAGGTGCGGATCAAGCTGCTGCATCGCTCGGATTACCTGAGCCTGCTCGCGAAGTACGGGTTCGGCCCGTTCTCCGAGGTGGAGGTGGCGGGGATCCACGAGGTGCTGATCAGCGCCGCGGAGCTGGAGCGGCGCGTGAAAGAGCTGGGGGCGGAGATATCGCGCGATTACAGAGACCGCGAGCCGCTCTTGATCGGGGTGCTGCGTGGCGCGGCGTGCTTCATGTCGGACCTGATGCGCCACATCTCGCTGCCGCTCACGACCGACTACATGGCGATCTCCTCGTACGACGGCGAGCAGGGTGGAGCGGTCCAGATCACAAAAGACCTGGTGGAGCCAATCACGGGGCGAGACGTGATCGTGGTGGAGGACATCGTCGATACTGGGATGACGCTCAATACGCTGCTGGAGACGTTGCGTTCGCGGAACCCGGCGAGCCTGGCGGTCTGCTCGCTGCTGGACAAGCCGGCGCGCCGGCTGCCCAAGGTGCCGATCGACTATTGCGGGTTCGTGGTGCCTGACGAGTTTGTGGTGGGCTATGGGCTGGACTTCCGCCAGAAGTTCCGGAACCTGCCGTTCATCGCGACGCTGAAGAGCGACTGGCTCAAGGTGTGGAAGACAGAAAAGCGCCCCGAGTAACCTCCCGCTCGCGCTCCCGGCTTCATCCTCCCCCGGCCTTCCCGGCGCCCCTCCCTTGCGGGAAGCTCACCGTTTGTGCCGGCTTCGTCCACCGGTTGCCCATGCGATTAGCCACTCGGGACAAGGACTACTATAGTCCTAGCCCATAGAGCTGTCAAGGGATAACGGGTCAATGTTGATAAGTTTTATCTATCACAAGAGCGATTGTGCCCGCCCGCTGGCTGATCCACTACGATTCCAGTCTGCATGAGCGCCTCGTGGTACCATTCCGCCATGCGAAACGAAACTGGCGGTCCTGAAATGATGAAGATACTGGAGCGGCGGTTGGGGCTGCCGATGGCGGCTACGTATGATCGTGTCCGAGGCGTTGAGCAGAAGGTGAAGGACATTTTCCCCGACACAGAGTTCGTCCTCGTTCTCGGTCCAGACGACACGCTTCACCTGCGGGTCTATGGCAGCACCGAATCCAGGATGGGCGTGATCGAACTGGTCAAAGAGGACTTCGCCTGAGGGTTCCGCCAGGACCTGAGCGTTTCCTTTGCCGAATGTGGCGGGGTCACTTGACAGGTCCAAGGGCGGCGATATACTAGATGCTAAGCCGTTATCTTAGCGTACCCTAACCTACTGATTCAGGAGGCAGACCACCTATGCCCGACCAAGATACACTTCAGACGCTCAAGGCGGATACGGCTGAGCCCGCACCGGTAGACCTTAGCTGGCTGGACCTGGACCAAACTTGGGGCATGACGGCCAAGCCCGGGAAGAGAGGCCTTACGCTGGACGAGGTCAATATCGGTCCCTACGGGCCACCCGAGGGCGACGAAAAGGAGATGACGTTCCGCCTTCGGGGCGCCGCAAAGCGGGACGGCGTCCCGCGACTCAGCTCTTACGCGGGAACGAAGGCCGACGTGTGGTCAGACAACGCGACGATGCTCTATGAGGAAGCGGTGCAGCGCCAATGGTCGTCGGCGACGGACATCCCCTGGGAGACGCTGGAGCCACTGAACGACGACATTGAGCGGGCAATGTGCCAGCTCTGCACGTTCCTCACGGAGGTCGAGTTCATCGCGGGCGATACGCCTGGCCAATGGGTGCCGCGCGTGAGCAACGAGCACTTCGAGACGAAGCTGTTCCTGTGCAGCCAGATCATGGATGAGGCGCGGCACCTGGACGTCTTCCGCAAGCGGGCGCTCGCCAACGGCGGCGGCCTGCTGCAATCCAGCCCGACGTCGTCGCTGCGCACGTTGATCAACGCGAAAGACTTCACCGAGATGTCCGTGTTGATGCACGTGCAGGCCGAAGGCTTCATCCAGTCGATGTTCCGCATGGGCGAGCTGATCGCGCAGAACGAAGCTGAGAAGCGCATCTTCCGGCTGTGCGCACAGGACGAGTCGCGCCACCTGGGATACGGCGTCATGCACCTAAAGTACGTGCTGGAGCACGAGCCAGAGCGGCGCGAGGAGATCCACTCTTACCTGGACGAGGCCGAGAGCGCCGACCCGGAGACGGGAACGTTCGGCATCAACGTCGCGGAGTCCCTCATCGTGTTGCTGGCTGGCGGCCGGGACAACCCGGACGAAGGCTTCAATAAGTTCATGGCCTTGCGCAAGCGACAGGTGAATGAGTACATCCACCGCCTGCAGGTTGCGGGACTAGGGGACAGGGTCGACCGGATGGACCCGATCATGCGCATGGCGTTAGAGATCTAGAAGGCAAGAGCAGCTAGCAGCAGACAGTCCCGGCACGTTTCGTGCCGGGACTGTTCTTCATTCTACACTCGCGCCGCCTATGCTGTGGCAGCGCTTTCCTGATCCGGTTCGGGCTCGCTGCTCGGCGCTTCTTCCTCAGGGACGCTGGTCTTCCAGCGTTCCACATCGAACGAATCTGGTTTCGCGACCATGCCGCGGGCGATATCGCGCAACGCGGTCTTCGGCAGCGGCCGGTCGCTCAGCATGAGTTCGCTGACGCGCTTGTAGGGCGCCATCTTCTTTGCCAAATCATCTAGCTCCTGCTGTACGGCCGCGCGGATGGTCGCTTCCTTGACATCGTCCCCGCGGTCGGCGAGTTGCGCCAGCGTCGCCTCCACGTTCGGATAGACGATGGCGCCGACCTGGGTCTTGTTTCGGCGTTGTGTGGAGAGGACGCAGACCTCTTCCACGATGTCTATCGCGCCGATGTGATCCTCGATTTCGTCGGGCACGACCTTTTCGCCCGAATCGAGGACGATCACATACTTGCTGCGGCCGGTGATGTAGATGTTGCCGTCTTTATCCAGGCGGGCCAGGTCGCCCGTGCGCAGCCAGTCTCCGGCCATGGCGCGCGCTGTCTCCTCAGGCGCCTGCCAGTAGCCGGCGAAGACGTTGGGACCCCTGATGACGAGTTCTCCTTCGCCGTGGAGTTTGACGTAGATCTCCTTCTCGGGCACGTCGATCAGGTCGACCTCGACGCCGTCGACGGGCGTGCCGACCGAGCCGACGTGATCTTCGTAGTAATTGCTGAATAAGAACTTGCGCCGGTTCCATGTTTGCCCAGCAACGCAGGGCGAAGCTTCTGTCAGGCCATAGCCCTGCAGCACGGGCAGGCCCAGCTTGAAGAACGCTTGCGCGACCTCCGGCTTGAGGGCGGCGCCTCCGCTGAAGGCGTAGCGTAGCTGACCGCCGAGTAGTTGGTGGACTTCGCGGAAGACGAGGCGGCCCAGGTTGACGCCGATGCGGCGCTTGGCCACATCGACGACCCGCAGGCCGCGCTTGAAGAGTTCCATCTTGCCCTGTTGTTCGGCGCGCCTGAGGATCGTCCGGTACATCTGCTCGAAGAGCGCCGGGACAGCTATGAAGAGGGTGGGCTTTACTTCCTGGAGGCGGTCGCTCACACGGAGCAGATCGTTCTCGAACGTCAGCTCGAGGCCGGCGGCAGTTGAGGTGAGGAACATGATGAAGGGGAAGGCGTGGTGCATCGGAAGGACCAGGAGGAGGCGGTCCTTTTCCTCGGCCTGCGACTTGCGCCGAGTCGACTCGGCGTTGGTCATGAGGTTCTTGTGCGTCAACATGACGCCTTTCATGCCGCCGGTCGTTCCGGACGTAAAGATGATCGTCGCGAGGTCCTCGGGTTCGATGACGCGCTTGGCGACTTCCGCGCGGCTGTCGTCGGTTGCCTTAGAGGCGACTTGGTCGAATGGGATCAAGCCTGGGCGGCCATGGCGCAGGAAGCCTGGTGGCTTGCCGGGCTTGGTTTCGTCGCTGCCGACGACGATGACGTGCTCGGGCGAGCCGAGGTGGCCTTCTAGCCGTTCGAGCGCTTTCGCCGAAATGATGACGATTTTGGCGCCTGAGCGTTTGACCAGCTCCTCGACCTCTTTGGTCCCGAGTTCGATGTACAGCGGTACCCAGACGCCGCCGGCGATCGCGTTGCCGAACGCACCAACTACCCATGGGAGGCCGTTCTCGCAGATGATGGCGACGCGGTCGCCCTTCTCGTGGCCTAGGGCCACAAGGCCGGCGGCGAAGTCCTGGGCCTGCTGGTAGGCGCTCTCACTGGAAAGCTCCTCCCATTTGCCCTGGATCTTTTGGCGGTAGGTGACTTTTCCAGCGAACCTGGCTCGGGCATCGGCCAGCATGCCGGGAATCGTGAGGGGTATGGTGCTGGTGCGGATCAGCTCCTCGCCGGGGTCGATTGAGTCCTTGGGCTTGAACAGATTAATGACCATGCGGGGCCGTAGCTCCTCTCCTACTTTCCGCTCCCGGTGTTGAGTGCCGGCTCATGGCGAGCACGGTTGCATGCCAGGATCCTCACGCTCTTGCAGTATATCGCGAGCGAGTGCCTTTTGAGATCATAGCCTCGCGGATTCGGATAGGGAACCCGCTGTGAGACATAAGGACTGCGATTGAACTCGATGCGAGCTATTCGTCCTCGAACAGCCGGCGTTGGTGTCGCTGGCGGAGCTTCGTTAGCGCCTGCGCCTCGATCTGGCGGGCGCGTTCGCGAGTGACGCCCAGCGCGTTGCCGACGACGTCCAGTGTGCGTGCGCGGCCATCAGAGATGCCGAAGCGGAGTTCAATAACCTGCCGTTCCCGCGGTGTGAGAACGCTCAGCGCGTCGCGCACGCGTTGGCGCAGCAACTCTCGCGTGGCCTCTTCCTCGGGCGAGGGAGAGAGGAGGTCTTCCAAGAGGCTGCCGAGTGTGCTCTCGTCTTCTTCACCCACTGGTGTCTCCAACGAGATGACCGATTGGCGCAAGGCGCGTGCTGCTTCTCGCACCTTGTCCTGAGTCATGCCCATGAACCGGGCCAGTTCGGTGACCTTCGGTTCGCGTCCAAAGTACTGGAAGAGGCGCTCGCGGGCTTGCGTGTACTTGGAGATCAGCTCGTTGATGTGGATTGGCAATCGGATCGTGCGAGCCTTGTCGGCGATGGCACGGCCGACGGCCTGGCGGATCCACCAGGTGGCGTAGGTGCTGAACCGATAGCCCTTTCGGTACTCGAACTTCTCAACGGCGCGCATCAGGCCGCCATTACCCTCTTGCACAAGGTCCATCAGCGGGAGGCCGCGCGCCGCGTGCTTCTTAGCCACGCTGACGACGAGCCGCAGGTTGGCGTTGACCATGTGCTCCTCGGAGCGGGCGGACTCCTCTCGAGCGCGACGTACGTATGGCGCGAGCACTTTGAGGGCTGGTGCGAGCTTCTGGTTCTTCGGTGTGGCGCCATGTTCGGCCTGCTTGAGGGCCCGCTCCAGTTCCGGCGGCGCGTCTTCCGTACCGAAAATGCGCAGCCCCACAGCTAGATTGACGACCATGTCGTGAGCGCGTTCGGCGCTCGACTTTGTTTTAGTTTGCACCTTCCGCTCGAGGATCGGCTCGATCGCGTGATCGATCGCGGGTTGCAGTTTGGGGTAGGTGAGCTCGTCATGAAGATTCCCGATCTTGTCGAAACCACGGACTGCCCTGGAGTTACGAAACACTTCGAGGGTCTCATTCATCTCCTTGAGCAGGAGGAACGTCAACTCCTCTAAGGGCGGTGGCTCGCCGTTTTCGGCGGTGAATAGCTCGCTCAGATAGGTGAGCGCCCGGCCATGTTCGATCGTTTTGAAGAGGTCGACCTCCTCCTGTGGTGTGAGGAGCTTGAAGCGTGCGATTTCGTTGAGGTACAGCTCGACCGAATCGGGCAGCTCGACGTCTGCCCGCTTCGGCGGCGCAGCCGCTTTCTTAGCGGCCCTGGGCTTCGGCGCCGTCTTGGCTTTGGGCGTTGCGACAGCAGTACTCGCCGCGCCATTGGTCTTCGTCTTGGCGGCGGCAGTTTTCGCTGCGTCCTTGGCCTTCGTCTTGGCGACGCCGGTTTTCGCTGCGGCCTTAGTTGAGTTGTTCCTGCCACCGGCCGCAGGCTTACTCTTGGCAGCAGCAGCCGTCGTCTTCTTGGTGGCCTTTGCCTTCGCGGCCGTCGTGGAATTCGTCTTCGTTTTGGTTATCGCCGTCGCAGCACGCTTCTTCGTCTTCGGGGCGGCGCCGTTCGGTGAACGCCTAGAGGACGTAGCTGCTGATGGACGCTTGGCTGTGCGTGTTGCCATGTACGTGATGTTCCTTTCCTGCCGTCAGACGACATCAGGACGCGGCCACTTCAGATCACAGGAGAGGCAGCGAGCCTGAACGAGCGTCTTTCCGCTCCAATAACTCATGGTAAAGTGTTTCCGACATCGGGGGCACATCTGATCACCGACGCGAACCTCGCGGTCATCCTGTGATGGGGATCGCGCGGTATCCTCGCCCCTTTCGGACGTCAAGGTCACACCTCCACACCTTATATTTACACAGATTGCTCGTTGAGTCGAACAGAGTAGGATGTTAAGCGTGAACTTGTTCACGTCTGCCGAAAACGCGCTGAGCTTCCAGGTGAGCACTGGTGATCAGCGCCACATTTCGAGTGCTGTGGCGGCACAATACTGAGTTGAAGCAGTGATCGGCAGTCGTATTCAGCTACATGTCGCGCGCGGGGCCGCAGCCGCGGCTTTGCTGGCCGGGGCATTCGCCGTCTTCTTCTTCGTACTGCTGCCCGGCAGCGGCGGCGGCGGTTCCGTGCTGCCGGCCCGCATGCTGGATACGCCAGCAAGCAGCGCCGAGGCTTCCGAAGGAGTACATCGGGGCGACTTGGCGCGGAACTTCACAGCTTCCGACCTTGACGATCTGCGGATGACGCTCAGTGAATTGCGAGGGCGGCCCGTGGTGATCAATTTCTGGGCAACGTGGTGCACGAGCTGTGTCGTGGAGATGCCGGTCCTGGAGCAGCAGCGCCTGGCGCATGAGGAGGACGATCTTGCGATCGTCGCTGTGAACGTGGGTGAAGGCGTAGAAGATGCGCGCGAATTCATCGAGTCACTAGAATTGTTCGATTTCGTCCTCGCGATGGACCCGGATTTGACGGTTTCCGACGCCTACAGCGTGCGCGGGATGCCGCACAGTTTGTTTATCGATCGCGAAGGCGTGATCCGCGCTGAGTATCGCGGGCAGTTGGATGAGGAGACGATGAATAGCTACGTCCAGGCCGCGATCGACGCGGTCCCAGGCGAAGACGCGCCGGTGACGGTGCGATTCGTCCAGACGGTTCCGCGCGAGCATGTGCTGGTGGCCGCGCAGGATAGCGTTGGCCCCGGCGCGGCGACGTTCCTCTCCCGGCGGTTCCGGTGTGACGATGACTACTGCGCTGGACCTTTGGCGGCCTCGGTCGAAGGGCTCGATGGCGTGCTCAGCGTCGATCTGAGGAGCGACAGTCCCGAGCCGGAACTCCTGGTTCAGTATGATCCCGATACGTTGGAGTTCAATGAGTTGGTGGACTTCGTGGCGGACGCCGTGCGCGCGTTCGAGGATCCACTATACAGTCGCGAATTGGAAGTCCGTATCGCCGAATAGCTCCCTTATTTCGTAAAGCCGCATCCCGCCCGACTACACACTAGGGGAACGGTGCGCGGCCCCGTTGACTGCAAGAGAGGGCCGGTGCTACCGTCCGAATAGAGCTATGGAGCAGAACTTGAGAGCCGCGGCAAGCCCGGGCGCGCGTCGCGCCGCCGCTTGGGCGTTGCGGGCGGTGGGGCCAATCGTACTGGCGTTCTTGCTGGTGCGCGTCGTCGACTATGGAGAGCTACGAGAACTCCTGCGCGATCTGCGGTACGGGTGGCTGGCAGGGGCACTGGGCGCGGTTCAGTTGATCGTGTTGTTCCGGACGCTGCGGTGGATGGAGTTGCACGCGGCGTTCGGCCTTCGACCCGCGCCGTTCTCCTACCAGCTCCGGCTCACGTACGCGACGAGTATAGCCACGCTCGTACTGCCGCAGATCGTGAACCCGCTATCGCGTTTGGTCCTCCTCCTGCAGGACGGGTACAGGACGGGCCGGTCGCTGGCGGCCTCGATCTCGGAGAAGCTGCTCGATTTAGCATCGTACGTTGTGTTCGGCGTGATCGGGTCGATCGCTCTCGCGTCGACCTTCGGAGGCCTCGTTTGGTGGGCGGCGGGACTAGCCGTAGTCGCGGTAGCCGGCGTGTCGTTCGCATACGCGGCGCGATCGCGGCTAGGTGATTTCGCGGCACGGCTCATAGAGTGGCTTCCCGGTGTGGGCCGTGGCGACGGCAACACCGCCGAGATGACGGAGGATATTTTGTCGCTCGACCGTGCGGTGGCGATGCGCGTCCTTCTGTGGTCGATCGCGATCTCATTTACGCAAGCGACGATGCTGTTCTTCATCACGCGCGCGGTGGGCATCGACCTGTCGTACCCGTTCATGGTGGCGGTCTGGGGCATCATCGCGTTGTCGCTGCTGCTGCCACTATCCGTGAACGGGGTGGGGACGCGCGAAGCGATCTTGGTGACGGCGTTCAGCGCCGTCGATCGCTCAACGGACGCGGCGGTGGCCATCGGATTGCTGACGCTGGTCATCGTAGGAATCGGTTCCTCGCCCGGGTTGATCGAGTGGGTGCGCCGGACGCTCGCCGGGAGCGGCAGACGCCTGGAGGAGCCGGCGGCGGTTGCTGAGAGCGGACGGGCTCCATAAGATGCCGCTGGCGTACTACACTATCGCTCCGGATCTGGCGATCGCCGTTCGCACAAGGAAGGCGCCGAAGCTCCTCGCGAGCATGTTTGGGCCTGAGACGCCGGGCGATAGCGCTGAGCTGACGCTCGATCTCAGAGGCGGCGATGAGGACCGTGGCCCCCAGAACGAAGACGAGACGAGCGTGGGATCGACAGCTCGCGGCGTTTACAAGGCGGTGCCGTGGAGTTGTTCGCTGTCCCGCGGGGGCGATGACCGCTGGACGCTGGCCTTCAAGAGCTTGGCCATGCGCGAGTACTTGGCGATGCACATCGCGTTGCTGCCGGCGCTACGGCTGCTCTTGACGTCGCGGAGTGTCGCGCTGATCTCGGGCGCCGCATTCGCGGAAGATGGTACGGCCACGGTACTGGCAGGCCCGACGGGAACAGGGAAGACCAGCCTGCTGCTGGGCGCACTACAACGCGGTGCGCAGTTCGTGGGCGATGAATATGTGGGGCTGAGCAGCGCCGGAGGAGTGAGTCCGATAGCGCGTTCGCTTGCGCTGCGTGCTGCGACGCTGGCACTCGCGCCTGGAGCCGCGGAACGGCTCTCAGCGCCGAGGCGGATGGCGCTTCGGATGGCGGAGCTGGTGAGCACGGCGACGCGGGCGAGGCTGGAGCCGCTGAGCCACCTGCGGCCTGAACAGCTGGGCCTGCACGTAACCACGGACCCCGCCAATGTGCGGCGGATCGTGTGGTTGGAGACGGTCGAAGCGGATCAATCTCCAGCCCTCCAACCGATGTCGAGGGAGGACGTTGTCCAACAACTGGCGTTGCGCCAGGCGGTGCATCAGGTGGCCTATGGTGACATCACGCCGTTCTTTGAGGCGTTCGCGGGCTGCGAGGACGCCGATGTTCGCTGGCGGCGGACGTTGGTCGAAGGGTTGGCGAACGTCGAGTGTGTGCGGCTGACGTTCGCTCGGAACGATTTGGCGAAAGCGCTCGACCTGTTGCCGATGGGTACTGGGTCATGACTTCGTACGACGCGAAGGGACACTACCAGCAGGAAGAGATCGCCTCCGGGTATGACGCGGAGCGCTTCCGAGGTGCCCGAGGGGCCTTCGTCGATTGGCTGGAGCGCCGCCTACTGGATCAGTCGATGGAGGGCTTGAGGCCGGGCTGTCGCGTGCTGGACCTGCCGGTCGGCACCGGCAGGATGGCACGATATTTGGAATCGAAGGGCCATCAGGTGGTCGGTTCGGACATCTCGCTGGCGATGATGCAAGTCGCCGGAGAGCTGTCGGGTGGGCGGGCAGTACTCGTGCGCGGAGACGGAGAGACGTTGCCGTTTGCCGATAACAGCTTCGACGTGGCGGTCTGCTTCCGGCTGCTCGTCCATCTACCGGAGGAAGCGCGCTTGAACGTACTGCGCGAGATGTCGCGGGTCGCCCGGACACGTATCATAGCCGTCTACCAACCGCATCGAATGGCGCTCTGGTGGCTGTTCTACGGCCTGCTGTTGCGCCGCCAACTGCCACGCTACTTTGTGCCGCCGAACAAGCTGCCCACCGAGTTCTCCAACGCCGGACTGAGGATCGTTCGCAGCCACACGCTGCTGCGGGGCGTGTTCATGGAACGAGCCTACGTGCTCGAGCCGGCTGGCGGCTAACCCTACTACATTCTCAACCTCCTCGGCCGATAACAACCGGTAGAAACGCGGCTCTTTGTCGTCCTGTTCGGCGTTGGAGAGCCCCAGAGCAGGAGGCCGACCGTTGGTGATCGCAAGTTCGCCGCCTACTACCTCACCAGCAGCGCAACCAAGTCCCCAAGAAATAGACATCTCTGTCGTGCTGCCGTGCCTCAACGAAGAGGCGACGGTGGCGTCTTGCGTGACGGATGCGCTGAGCTACTTCGAACGCGCTGGCCTTCGAGGCGAGGTGATCGTCGTCGACAACGGCTCGACCGATCGTTCCAAGGAAGAGGCTGAGAACGCGGGCGCTCGCGTGCTCGAAGAGCGCCGCCGGGGCTATGGCGCGGCGCACCTGCGTGGCTTCGCGGAGTCGCGTGGCAGGTACATCGTGATGGCGGACGCGGATGCGACATACGACCTCGTGAACCTGGACCCGCTGATCGAACCGCTGCGCAACGGCTACGACATGACGGTGGGCAACCGCATGGACAATATGGAACCGGGCGCGATGACGTGGAGCCATCGCGTGATCGGGACGCCGGCGATCACGTTCCTGCTGAAGATCTTCACGGGGTCGAACATCGGCGATAGCCAGTGCGGCCTGCGCGCCTTCACCCGTGAGGCCTTGGAGAAGATGGATCTGCGCTCCTCAGGCATGGAGCTGGCCTCGGAGATGGTGCTGAAGGCGTATCGCCGTGGGCTCAAGGTTGCTGAGCAGCCGATCCCGTACGCGGTACGCGAGGGCGAGAGCAAGCTGAACACGATCCGAGACGGCTGGAGGCACCTGCGATTCCTCTTGCTCTACACGCCGATGTACCTGTTCCTGATCCCCGGCGCACTGATGCTGGTGGCTGGACTGCTGGCGCTCACGGCGACGGGCGGCGTGACGATCGGTTCGCTGACGTGGCAGCCGGTGTTCGCGGGCGGCGCGCTGGTGATCGTCGGCACGAACGCGCTGATGATCGGCATGGCGTCTCATATGTACGCGGCTTCGCGCGGACTGATCTCGGAAGACGGCCTGACGCGTTTCTACCGGAAGTACGGGAGTCTGGAAGTGTTCCTGGGGCTCGCCGGCCTGTTGTTCCTCGCAGGGGCAGGCCTGGACGCGCTGATCTTCTACGGATGGGTGAGCGGAAACGACCTGGGACTCAACACTATGGGTACTGCGGCGCTCGCTCAGAGCGCGATCATCGTCGCGGCGAACCTGGCGCTGGGCGGCTTCCTGGTGGCGCTGATCGACATCGAATAACCACAAGCCAGCCTTGATCGTAGACTCGTGCGCGATAGGATCGTGGACGAGTCTACATAATGATAATTAGAATACGACTGCTCGCCATCGTGGCTCTCGTTGTGCTTCTTGCGGCGTGCGGTGGTGAGGACGAACCGCTCAGAGGCATCACTGCAATCGATGACCTGCGCGGCGGGACGATCGGGGTGTCGTCGTTCGAGGATACGTCGACGCTGGAGCTGCGCTTTGTGCTGCAGGAGTCGTATGGCCTCGTCGCGGGGATCGATTTCACGGACGTCACGCTTGTGGAGTTGCCGGTTCTAGAACTGCTATCGCAGCTGAGGCAAGGCGAGGTCGACGCTGTGCTGATCCCACCTGGGAGCGTGCTGACGCAGTTCGACGAAGCAGACTTCCGGATCCTCAGCCGTGTCACCACGGAGATGAGCGATGTGACAGGTCTACCCGTGACGGGTTCACTGCTCTTGACGTACGCGGACACCGCAGAGACGAAAACGTCTGGATTGGTCGAGCTGAATCGCATGCTGACCGAAGGCATGACGTACTTGCGGGTAAATCGCGACGACGTAGTCGGTATTGTCACGGCGCAGGAAGAGGTCGATGAAGAAGCCGCTCGCGGCTGGTGGGATGTGCTCGACTTGCTCTTTGGGGACACGTCGCCTGAGCTACAGGAGCAGATTACGGGCATCTGGAGCGCGGCGCTGGCGCTAGGGGACATCGTCGAGGTGCCGCTTATCGAGGAGCTGATGCTGTTCGAGGCGAACGGAGAGGCGCCTGGGATTGAGGTGCGGGATGATGGCGAGGAGCCGGATCTCGGAGACCGCACGACGATATCGCTGGGTGTGCTCGACGACGCGAGCCGCCGAGCCGCACTCTACGCGATCGAGCAGGGGATTGTGGGCTCCGAGACGATCGACCTGAGCATCACCTTCCTGGCGCGCAGTGAACTGGCCGACGCTGTTTCGGCTAGGCAGTTCGACGTGATTGAGGCGAGTCCGCTCGCAGTTCCGCTGGGTGTGGAACGCGAGCTGCAGTTCGTGATCTTGTCGGGCGGCGTGCGGAATGTCGACGGTACGCTGCTTGTGGTCGTGAACCGGTAGCGTCTGACTGACTCCGCCTGGCGAGGATAGCTTGTCATGGTCTAGGGCGGTGATATAATAGGTGGCGTACCCCTCGTGGAGGTGCGGCGTGCGCACTACGCTATTACTATTTTTCCTTCTTGTCCTGGCGGTGGCTACGGCATTGGTTCCGCAGCCTACTGCAACATCGGCGAATCCCCTGACTGATGTGAGCGCGGTGGCTGCGGGAGGCAGTAGTCACACCTGCGCTGTGACTGCAACGGACGGGGTGAAGTGCTGGGGACTCAACAAGGACGGCCAGTTGGGAGACGGGACGACAATTAGCAGGCGTACTCCGACGGATGTGTCGGGTCTAGAGATCGATTCAATTGTGGCTCCCGGTGGCTTCCATACCTGTGCTCTGAGCGCCGCGGGCGCTGTGAGGTGCTGGGGAAACAACTTCGTCGGTCAGGTTGGCGATGGCACAAACACGGGCCGGAGCATCCCGGTGGACGTGTCGGAGCTAGGTAGCCAGATCGCAGCCATTGCCGCGGGATTCAATCACACCTGTGTGCTCACAGATGCCGGTGGTGTCAAGTGCTGGGGCCAGAACATATTAGGACAGCTGGGTGACGGCACGATGACAGACCGTAATGCCCCCGTGGACGTGGTGGGTCTGAGCAGCGGCGTGGCCGCGATAGCCACAGGAGGCGGTCACACCTGTGTCCTGACCACGACGGGTGGAGTTAAGTGTTGGGGCGACAACATTTTCGGTGAGCTGGGCGCCGCGACCACCGAGCGATGCGGCCCTGTCAATAATCCTTGCAGCACTACCCCGGTGGATGTGGTGGGCTTGACTGACGTCACGGCCGTCGCTGCAGGGGTTGGTCACACCTGTGCGCTGACCACCGAAGGTAGTGTCATGTGCTGGGGATACAACACGTATGGTCAGTTGGGAGATGGGAGCACTCCGAGATACCATCACCCAACTCCGAGACCGCCTCCAAGACCACTACGAACGAGCGTTGGACCAGTTGGCCCTCATCCGCACCGTGGACTGACCTTGCCCCCTCCAGTATTGTGGCCCGGCCTTGTTGTGAACCGGGCCTAACTTGGAACTTGCGATGACTACTCGTTCCTCATGCCCCGTAGGTGAAGCGGGGTTCTTTACCATCAACCCGGAGACCACACCATGACCGACCCACCTGACGCCTTCCCACGGCTTACCGGCTCCATCGCCTTCAAGGACGGCATCCCCATCCGTCTCCACCATGAAGGCCGTGGCTACACCGTCCAGCCCATCTTCACCTCTGCCTCCAAGAAGATCGTGGACACGGAGTTCAAGGAGGGTGTCCCCATCCACCTCACCTACGGCGGCGTCACCTACGACGTCCTACCCCCCTCCTCCTACGTCATGGATCCCTCCTCCTACGTGATGGAGGAGGACGACCCCGCCCAACAGCACCCCGAATCGCTGGAGGCACCGTGAACATCCTCCTCTCCATCGCCTGCTCCATCACCGGCGATAACCTCGGCTCCACCCTCGTCACCATCCCTCTCGACCACGCCGACACCTACACACT
>JADFRJ010000025.1 GCA_022561355.1 Chloroflexota bacterium
TTGCGATTTGGGCTAGTTAGAACCGGAGCAGCTGTGACCGTACTGCAGGATGACGCCAAGCACATCGAGCAGGCCAATGTAGCCGTCTGGCGGGCCCAAATCCCACGGGTCGCCACCTTGAGGGGGCGACCGATCGAACGCTGGATGATACGCTGTGATGTCGGCGGGTACTGGCATATTCGGGTCGGAATAGCGGTTGATCTCTGCGTTGCCGTCCGAGTCGTCGGCGCCAATTCGCACCACAACGGAGAGCACGTCTGGCATACCAATTCTGCCATCGCGCTCGTTGTCGCGATTCGGCGTGTCGTAGAAGTCCCAGAAGTTCTCCGGGTCGCGCCGGCCGCCCAACTGCTCGTCAGGGCCGAGTTCCTCGGCATCCGTGCAGCCGTCACCGTCGGTATCGAGAGCCGCGCAGGGTTCAAAGTCGGACTGCGAGCAGTCCACTGATTCGCCCTCCTGACCAGCAGTCAGGAGATGCAGACGGCCCACCTTATTCTGCCAGTACTGAGCGAACCAGATGTCTCCGCTTAAGGGATCTTGAGCCATTCCCGCTACCGAGGTCACACCTTCGATTTCCGGGAATAAGACGACCTCGCTGCCATGGTCGATGGCTATGAAACCGATCTGCACGCGGTCGGAGCCGCGTACGCCGTCCAGATCCTGTTCGATACCGAACCACACCATACCGTCTGAACCAACGACGACCGTATGAAGCAGCTTTCCATCCGTCCCGTTCGAGCCCACAAAGACTTCGTCAATACAGGGATTCTTGGCCTGGGTGTCCAACGTCAAGCAGTCGCGGCTCAACAGGAGAGAAGGATCCAATCGCAAGACCGATGCATCAAAGTACTCGCTCACCCAGAGATATCCTGCATCGTCAAAGGCGAGTTCCCATGGTCCAGCGCCCAGGATTGTTCCGGGACCTTCCCTGAGGGTCGGCCATGGTAAAGGTATCTCGATCAACTCACCAGTCTCGGGTGTGAGCCTACCAATCTGATGGCGCCAGAACTCCGTAAACCAGATGTTGCCTTCCGAGTCTAGCGCGAGGTGGGCCGGATAACTGTGGGAAATTGGCAACGTGAACCTCACGTGGCAGGCCCCGGTTGATAGGTCCTCGCAGATTGGCGCGCGCTCCTCGCTCAGATATGGATCGAAAAGGCAATCAGAGGAAACGCTGGCAGGGTCGAAACCTGTGATCGCTGCTCCCGTCGAGAGGCTACTCTCCGCGTACCAGACCATTGATCGCTGTTCGTCCACAAGAACCCCGCTGACGCGGGAGTTGTCGAGCGGTAGGTTGTAACAGTCAAAGGTTGCGGACGCCGGGTCGTATCGGACAATGCGGCTCGTATTGAAATACGAACCGGAATAATAGTCTGCACCGCCCTGAGTGAACCAGATGCCGTTGGCACTATCGACGGTGATGTCTTCCCCTAGCGAACTGATTCGAGACCTGCGATCCACGCCTCCAAGCGCGAGGGCAAAGATCCCCTCACCTGGAGCTTGGGGGATCTCGACGCTGGTCACAATGGTTGGCGTTCCGGGAGTAATTGAACTCAGCTTTAGATGGAATTCTTGATTTATCCAGACGGTCCCATCGTCGCCAACTGCCACAGCGAGTTCGTGTTGATCCGTGCCAGCCGTCGGAGGGATTGCAAAGCCCTCATATTCAAACACGAACAAGTCAACCGCCTCACTTGGTGTCCCGTTGACGACGACGCGCAGCTCGCCGCTGACGACCTCCCAAGGGACCGAGATTTCGATGCGGTCGCTCTGCCAATGCTCGACCAGCGGCGAATCGGAGGTGACGGTCGCGCTTCGTGGACCGTAGTCGAACAGGACGGCGCTGCCCGCAGCCACTTCTCCGAAATCCGTACCGGTGAGCGTCAACTCTCCAGCGCGCAGGGTCGCCACGATGCTCTGTTCGACGACAGGCGCGGTTGTATCGGCCCCAACGCGTTGGACGTCCGCCTGGGTCGCAGCGACGGCCAAGGCCATTGCGCCAAGCAGTGCTAAGCCGAGACGGGTCCGGATCAAGCTCAAGGTAACGGGCTCTGACGGGGTGGTTAGCGGCCAGGGGCCGATACTTCCTGTTTCGCCGAATCCTACGCGTCCTGCGCGCGGCTGTCAATAGCCGGCTGGCCGACAGCTTCGCTCAGCACTTCACGAGCGCCCGCGCCCCACACGCACGGGTTGAGGCCCAAGAGCACTTCCTCCATCGAGGAGGTGCCGTCGCGATCGTCGTTGTAGACGAGCGGGTCGCAGCCTGGCATCGTCTGCTCGTAGCCATCCTGCAACCCATCGCCATCGGTATCGGCAAGAAGCGGGTCTGTCTTCAGGAACGACTCCTCGCAATCAGTAAGAGCGTCGCTGTCGCTGTCGGGGCAGGCGGCGAAGAAGGCCACTGCATGCCGCTCCCAACCGAGGTCCTCGAGGTTGAGCGCCGCATAGCGCGTCTCCCCTTCGTTCGACCAGCGGTAGACCGGCGCGTAGAGAGCGTTAGCGGCCTCAGCAGCGGTCAGCTCCACCGGCGCGTAGAAGTCGATGCCGAGATCGCGGTAGCCCGCGCCGGGAGCGGTGGCGCCATAGCGTACTGCGCTCGTTATCGGATCGGCCCAACGATGAATCGGCGAGAAACCGGTCACCGGAATGTCGGACGCATAGAAGGCAGGCGCTGCTTGGCGGAATCCGGCTGGCGCTTCGGCGCCAGAGGGAACGTAGAGAGCGCGTCCGGCCCGATCGGTCCACTCAACGATCGGCGACGCGAAGCGAATCTCGTGGAGATACACCTCGTAGCTCTCGCCGTTGCTGTACGAGATGTAGATGGTGCGTCCGCCATCTTGCGTGTAGACGTCGTGCTGGGCGCCGGAGTAGCAGAGGAAGCCATCGTTTGGAGGCGGATGATACGTCCGGCAGTCGATCAACGTCACCTCGGGGCCGTCCCATGGTCCGGTCAGCTCCTCGGCAGCGCGAAAGCTGATGCTCGACATGAAGCCAGAAGAGTAGACCGCGAGCCAGCGGTCCAGGTACTCGTTGTAGGACACCTGGACACCGTTGTGCAAGCCTGGCTGCGACCAGAGCGCATCAATTTGGTTGAGCGCTGGCTGCCAAGCCGCCCTATCAGGATCCCAAAGACCGGCAACCCAATGGCCAGCATCAACGCCATCCGCGGGCTGCCAGTACTCATACGCGCCAAGCGATTCGATCTCCTCTGAGGGTACGCGCGCCAGGATCGTGTCCGTGCTCCACCGTTCCTGAGCGGTACCCAGCAGCACATATACATAGCCGCCGTCCGTGATGGTGCGCATAGGCTGAGGCAGCCCTGCAGGCCATGGCAGATCGCCATCGAAGGCGCGTTCCGCCGTGAGCGTCTTAGTATCGAACGACGCCAAGCCGACGCCTGCCACCTCCCAGTCATCGAGGCCAGTACCGACTACAGAAGCATAGAAGAAATGGACGGTGCCGGGCGAGGTCGCCTCCATGCCGGCCGGCCAGACGGTCAATTCAGAAGCTTCGCTTGGGAGCAGCGAGACGGCGCCTTCTACGGCACTCTTAGGTACGAGCGAAATGCAGTCCGCCGCATTCGTATCGGCGCTCCAGGCGACGTTATTGGGAATGAGCACGCGGTCCGCCAGCACCGTATCGCCGAAGGTCCAGTAGACGACTCCGTCCACGGCCACTGAATGGCTGCCATCTTGCCCTAGGATACCGGCGGTCTCCTGCTGTCCACCGGACATCGAGCAGACGAGGCGGTCCGAAGCGATAACAACAGCATGCTCCGGAAGATACGCGCCGCCCAGAGCCGTGGCCGTTCCTTCTGGCGACCACTGCCACATGAGCGCGGCCATGGCTACGATGGCGGCCGCAGCGGCGCCAATGGATAGGCCTCGGGGTCTTCGTGCAGTCGCCACTCGAGGCGCTCCTGGAGCCCGCTGATCTGCATCGAGGCCGCACTCTAGCGGCGCCGGCACCGCCCTTGCCGCCCTCCGAGCGACCGGCATGCGAGACACCTTCGGGCCAACGCGAGGCTCCAGACGCTCAGACACGGCTCGTGCCCTCGTCAAAGATAGAGCTTGCCAGCATTCATGAAGTATATCGAGCATACTGGCCGCATCTGGTGGATTGTAAGGGTATAGCATAGGCCAGATGGCCCTTTTTGGCTTGGATAATGCACACCTTCTCCCCTCCTCTTTCTCCATGGAATCCGTATTCGCTACTATGCAGGGACTTATGCTCATCGACCTGCACACGCATACGAAGCCACTCTCATGGGATTCCTATCTGGAGCCAGACGACCTGATCGAACGGTCGCGGGCGACCGGACTGGACGGCATTTGCCTCTCTGAGCACGACTATTTCTGGAAACCCGAAGACGTGGCTGAGCTGGCCAAGCGCCACGACTACCTGGTGATCCCCGCGATCGAGATCAACACGGACGACGGACATATCCTGGCCTACGGTCTGGACAAGTACGTCTACGGCATGCACCGGTCCCACGAGTTGGCGCACCACATCGAAGAGGTCAATGGCGCCATGATCGCCGCTCACCCCTACCGGCGTCAGATGCCCTGGTACATCGAGAGCGATCTCGACTATGAGGAAGCGCTCGCCAGAGCGAGCCGCAACCCCGCCTATCGCTATTGCGCCGCGCTAGAGGCGATCAACGGTCGAGGCGCGGCGAAAGAGAACGAGTTCTCCCGGCGGCTCTGCGAGATGATGGACATGCGCGGCACGGCCGGGTCGGACGCGCACGCCCGCGTGGACATCGGACGCTGCGCCACGCGATTCGAGCGAAAGATTTCGAACGTAGAGGAGCTGATCGAGGAGCTAAAAGCAGGCCGCTTCGAGGCCGTCGACCTCGACATGCCGGTGGCGGTCTAGCCACGACCTCGCTTACACGTTGACAGCCGGACGATGCCAGCGGTATGCTACGTCGCCGTTAGGCTACGGTCTGGTTTGCGAAAACGTCAAGGACAACCACCAAGCGTCAGTAGGAGGTGGCAATGGTTGAACAAGAAGTCGCGGAGTCGGTGATCACGGACGAGATGCGGGAGGCTATCGGCAAGGAGAGTTCGCCGGCGACGCTCGAGGTCGATAAGACGGGCTGCCGCATGTTCGCCCGGGCGGTCGGTCACACGGACCTGATCTTTTTTGACGAAGAGTACGCGAAGAGCAAAGGCCATCGTGGTATCGTCGCGCCCCCCGGTTTCTTCGGCACGCCGGCGTTCAAGCCGGGAGGCGGCCGTGGCGAGGGTCCACCCGCGCGGGGCTTTAGCATCCCTTACAAGCGAGTGCTCAACGGCGGCACGGAGTACGAATACCTCGACTCCGTGTGCGCCGGCGACACCCTGACATCAACGACGAAGATCTCAGGCTTCACGGAGCGCAAAGGCAGCATCGGCCCGATGCTGATCACCGAGCGCGAGACGACCTACACGAACCAAGCCGGGGACGTTGTGGCGAAGATGCTCGGCACCACGATCCAGTACTAGGAGGGCGACTCATGGCAGAGCAGGTGTACTTCGAAGACGTAGAAGAAGGCGCTGAGATCCCAAACCTGATGAAGAACTGCTCCACGCAGCAGCTCGTCCTTTGGGCGGCAGGCTCCGGCGACTTCTATCAGATCCACTACGACAAGGACTTCGCGCAGTCAACGGGGCTCAGGGACATCATTGTGCACGGCGCGCTGAAGAACGCGTTCCTTGGCCAGCTGCTGCACGAGTGGGTTGGTGAGGACGGCAGCATCAAGAAGTTCGGCTGTAGCTATCGCGGTATGGACGACGCAAAACAGGACATCAACTGCCGGGGTGTCGTCACCAAGAAGTACAGCGAAGGCGGAGAGAACTTCCTTGAATTAGATATCTGGACGGAGAACCCCGACGGGAAGAAGACGACGCCGGGAACCGCGCTCGTCACGCTCCCGTCGCGCAGCTAGACAACGAGGTTCGCTAATTCGGCTGCTTCGGCCTGAGCGCGGTCCAGCCATTCGCGGCGGATCTCCATCAGGATAAAGCTGTTGCCCGATCGATAGGCGCGGCCGCACTCCGTGAATCCAGCCTTAGCGAACGAGCGCCGCGCACGGTAGTTCCAGTCGAGCGTCTTTAGGTAGACACGCTTGAACCCGAGATCGCGGAGGAGGCGTTCGACGAGCAGCCGGGAAGCCTCGGTGCCATAGCCCTTACCCCAGTATTCGGGCTCGCCGATTGTGATCCCTAACTCCGTCTCGTGGTGCACCGCGTCAATGTTGTAGTACATGACGTTGCCGATGTGCTTGCCGGCTTCGTCTTCGATCGCAAGACTGCGCCTGTACTGGCTCGGATACAGCAGTTCTTCCCGATAGAGCGCGAGGAATTCTTGGTAGTCCATCGACAGCGGACGAGCCGCGTCGTAACGGCTCAGATCAGGCTCGCTGCGCCAGCGAAAGTCATCCTCGGCGTCGTCCAGACGCTTTTCGCGGAGGACCGCACGGACACCGCGGGCCACTTCTCCATCAACAGCAGTCGTCATCATCGTCGTCATCATCACCTAGTTTAACGCCTGACAGGCCAGCACGATATCACGATGCGCCATTTTTTGCATCAGTATCATCGCCGCGAACGGAGAACGAGAGCGGATCTTCGCCAAATTCCAGCTCGGAAAGTGCGTCGAGCGCCAGCTCACTGAGCACAGGATCACCCGCGGCCAAGAGTTCCTCCAACGCTCCCTTCGCCGTATGACCACCGATCTCACCGAGCGCGCCAACCGCGACGGCCTGCACCTCCCCATCTTCATCGTGAAGCAGCGGGAGGAGATGCGGGACCGCGCTCTCGTCCGCGATCAGGCCAATCGCTCCCACCGCCTCGAAGCGCATCTCCGTGTCGTCGCTCTCCAGTTCATCGAACAGCCGTGGTAGCCAGGCCGGATCGCAGCTACGGCCCATCGCGTGGGCCGCGCTGATCCGCAGGCGTCGATCGGCACCATCAAAGGCTTGCCTGATGATGTCCGTGACCCAGCGTTCGCTGCGGCCGCCGATCGATTCCAATGCGCGGCCACGCACCTCAACCTCCTCCGCGTCGTCTTCGATGACGACGTGGAGCGCGTTCTCTACCCGCTCAGCGTCAACCGCCTTCAGCGTTCCCATCTCGGCCTGCAAGACGAACCGCCCCAGTGCCAGCGCGGCCTCGGCTCGTACGGCGGCCGCAGGATCATCGGTGAGCAGCTTGAGCAGGCCGTCGAACATCTCGCGCCGCTCGTTTTCCCAGAGCCCGCGGATCGCCAGCTTGCGGACGTCGGGGTCGCGGTCGGCCAGGGCGATCTGGAACGCGGCGTCGAAGTTGAGTTCGACGTTGTCCTCCGCCAGGCTGGTTAGCTCCTCGACGAGCTGCTGTCGCTGCCGGAGGCCGATCTCCGGCCAGGCCGCCTCGACGACCTTGGCCTGTCCGGTGTCGAGCCCCGAGAGTTTGGTGAGCTTCGAGGCGGCCATCTGTTGCGACGGATCCGCAAGATCGCGGACGAACTCCTCGAGGCTCATGAGACTTGCGCTCCTTCGCGGCGGTTACCACCCTCGCCGAACCGCGGCTCCGTGCCGGCGAGCAAGCGCTGGACGTTCTCCCAGTGCAAGACGATGATCAACACAGCGGCGGCGATAGCGTAGATCGCGTACGCCCAGGGATGCAGGTCAAACGCGGCCAGAACGATGAAGACGATGGCAAACACGGGCGCCATGACCACGGACATGAGGGAGACGATGCGCGTAATACCGATGATGGCGAGACCCAGCGGGAGGAGCGCCAGACCCGCGATTGGGTTCAACGCCAGGATCACGCCGTACGACGCGGCGACGCCCCGCCCACCTTTAAAGCCAGCGAAGACGGGCCAGTCGTGGCCGATCGCGGTAGCCAGGCCGGCGGCCATCGCGACGAACGGGTCGTCGGAGATGATGCGAGCGATGACGACAGGCGCAGCACCTTTTGCGAGGTCGCCGATGAGGGCGACGCCGCCCCAACGCGCTCCAACGGTCCTGACCACATTCGTGAAGCCGGTCTTCCCGCTGCCGAACTCACGGATATCGATGCCGCGGACGAAACGGCCGATTAGCAGCCCCACGGGAATCGAGCCGACGAAGTAGCCGATGGCAATACAGACGAGGAAGTGCCACCACACGGCTAGTTCTCTCTGCGACTGCGAAACGCGAGCCGCAACGCCACGCCTTCAAAGCCGAACTTGTCGCGCAGGACGTTCTCAAGATATCGCCGGTAGCTGAAGTGGACGAGCACGGCGTCGTTAACGAAAAAGACGAAGAGCGGCGGCGCGACGCTAGGCTGCGTTACGTAGAGGAGCTTGAGGCGGCGGTTCTTCACCATGGGCGGCGGCTGGTCAACCATTGCGCGCTGGATGATCGAGTTGAGCCGTCCGGTCTCGATCCGCTTCTTCCGCTCGTCTGACACACGCACGGCTTCGCGCAGGAGCTGCGTGATGCCCTGGACCTCTTTCGCCGAAGTGATGCGAAGCGATGCCCAGGAAGCGAATTTCAACCTGCGCTTCACGTCCAGTTCGAAGTCCGCGAGCTCCTCACCGACTAGCAGGTCCCACTTGTTCGCCACCAAGACCACGCCCGTCTTCGCCTTGATGGCAAAGCCAACGATGTGCAAGTCCTGGGCGGTTAGCCCTTCGCTCGCGTCGAATACGATGAGGGCCGTATCGGCCCGGTCAAGCGCATGGCGGGAGCGTAGCGAGGCGTGGTGCTCCAACCCTTCCCGTACCTTGCCGGGCTTGCGAAGGCCCGCCGTATCGATCAACGTAAGCTGGCGCCCTTGGAACTCGAACGGCGTATCGATGGCGTCTCGCGTCGTCCCAGCCTCTGGCGACACCACGACACGCTCTTCACCTAGGACGGCGTTCAGCAGCATCGATTTCCCGACGTTCGGCCGGCCCACGATCGCAAGGCGTGTCGTTGCGACGGCATCTTCTTCAGGGGTCTCCGGTAGAGACTCGACGACGCGGTCGAGCACATCCGCGATGCCGGTACTGTGCTGTGCGCTCATCGGCATCGGTTCGCCGAGGCCCAGCTCGTAGAACTGAACCACGTCTTCACGGCGGCTCTCGTTATCGACCTTGTTGACGATCAGGAAGACCGGTTTCTGCGTTCGCCGGAGAATCTCAGCCACGTCGCGGTCGCCTGAAAGGACGCCATCCTTCACATCGACGATGAACAGTAGCAGCGCTGCTTCCGCCACCGCTATCTCTACCTGGCGCCGGATCAGCTCTGGATAACCGGCCGCCCCGGACGTGTCTAGGCCGCCCGTATCGATGACCCGGAAGTAGCTATCGCGCCACTCCGCTTCGCTGTAGATGCGATCCCGGGTCGTGCCCGGAAGGTCCTCCACGATCGCCTGCCGGCGCCCCACTATCCGGTTGAAGATCGCCGACTTTCCGACGTTGGGCCGGCCGACGATGGCCACCACCGGCAAGTTGGCGCTGGCAACTACAGTCTCAGTCTCGCTTGGGCCGGTCATGGCGAACTAAGGTTCACGACGATCTCCGATGGAGCGACAAGGATCACCTCGAGGTCCCCTGGAGGTTGGACATCGGCATGGATAGTGTGAGTGCCGGCGTTGAGACCCTCCAAATTGAGCGTGGCAACGATGTCCGCCGCGCTGACGCCCGCTAATTGTACGAGCGAGCCGGTGAGTGTGACACGGACGAGAGGCTGGTCTAGCACGGGCGTGAGCCCCGACCCGACATTGATGACATTCGCCGGCACCTCGAACGTCAGGGCCGCCACGGTCGGTCTAATGACTACCCTGACCGTGACCTGCTCCTGATCTACCGAGGCGCCCTGCGGAAGCTGGATGGCCACGGTGCGGACCACGTCCGCGCTCGCGCCATCGATACTGACAGGTACCGTGCTAATGCCATCGATCGGGTCGATGGTTTGGAATACGGAAGCTGGGCCGGTCACATTCACGAGCGGCGGCTCCACTTCGATGGCCGTCACGCTGAACCCCGTAGCGGGCACGCCGCTGATCTCGGGCTGCACGACGAACGCGGAGCTGAACTCCAGCTGCTCAATCTCCGCCGTTACGACGGCGTTCCCTGGATCTATGTTGATGCCGAGGACGTTGCCGCCCTGCTCGTCGCGGGCCTGCAAGATCAAGGTCTGCTCATACGAGGTGCGCACGCCCGTGAGGTTCACGTCCGCTTCCACGGCCTGAACTCGTGCGACGAGACTCTCCGGGCCGGTGATAATCGCGGCTTCCGGTACGACCGTGAGTTCGCCAGCTTCGAAACCGCGCGGCGGCGTTCCGACGAGCTTCGTCCGCACAGGCACGGTGCGAAACGTCACGTCCTCAAGGCGCACGGTGATTTGGCCTGGCGTAATTTCGATTACGTCCACGCGCGCCCCCTTCGACTCGATGCGGACAGCTACGGAAACTTCGTCCGTTGTGGCGTCGGCCAGGTCGGCGGTCGCTGTGAAGTCGTCGGCCGTGAGGTCGTCCAGCACGCTCTCGGCTGCACGCACGCGAACGGTGACGGATTTCGTCTCCAAGCACGGAGGCGCGGCGGCCTTGCCGGATGGGATGTTGACGCACTCGACAGGGATGGTGCCAGGCACACGACGCGTGGTCTCAGGATCGTCCTGGTCTGTGACGAAGACCCAAAGACTCCCCGCGAGCGCCAGCGACAGAAGGGCGATGCCCCAGTTGTACCGCAGAGAACTCACCGCCTGCCAGATGACCAGGCCGGCCGTTATCAGTGCGTTCCAGACACGGCTAGGCGGTATCACGAGCGGCCGATCCCTTGGTCGTGTCCGTCGGGCGAGAGCAGCCTCTGCAGCAGTTCGATTAGCCTTGGCTCGTCCAGCCTGGTGTACAGCCTGCCGTCCATTGCCACGGCGACCATCCCCGTCTCCTCCGACACCATGAGCGAGACGGCATCCGTGCCCTCCGTCACGCCGAGGCCCGCGCGGTGGCGCAACCCCATCTCGCCCGGCAGTCGTGTTTCGGAGAGGGGCAGCGTGCAGCCGGCTGCCGCCATGCGCCCTTCGCGCAGGATGACGGCCCCATCATGGAGCGGCGAGTTCGGATAGAAGATACCGCCGAGCAACTCAGCCGAAGGCTTGCCATCGATGCTGATACCCGTCTCCACGTAGTTTTGGAGGCCTGTCTCTCGCTCGAACACAATCAGCGCGCCGTGACGCTGTAGGGCCAGCTCCATCGCGGTCTTCGCGACGGTGTCGACGAGGTCGCTTGAGCCGGCCTGAGCCCAGCCGCGCAGGCCGGTCCTGCCGATCCTTTCCAGGGCGCGCCGGATCTCCGGCTGGAAGATGATCAGCCCAGCAATAATCAGCCCAGTGAGCGAGTTGCGTATCAGGAAGTCCAGCACCTCAAGATCGAGAACGCGGGCGAGGATGAACACGCCCACGAGGAGCACCGCCGCGCCTCGCAGCAGCGCGATGGCGGCCGTTCCGCGCAGGAGGAGAAACGCTCCGTAGATGATGAGCGCGATGAGGAATACGTCGAGGAAGTCGATCGCGTCGATTCGGTCGAAGATCGCCTCGAGTTCGCTCTGAATGTCACCCATCCGCCACTACTCCGACGCCTCCCCGAGGAGCAACAACAGAATCGCCGCCTGAGCGTGGAGCCGGTTCTCGGCCTGATCGAACACGACCGACTGAGGCCCCTCGATCACCTCATCCACGATCTCCTCACCACGGTGGGCGGGCAAGTCATGCATGACGATGGCGTCGTTCTTTGCGAGCTGCACAAGCTCTGGCGTCACTTGATAGTCCTTGAACGCCTGCAAGCGGCGCTCATAGCTGTCTTCCTGCCCCATGCTCGTCCACACGTCGGTATACACGACATCGGTATCGCGGACGGCGTCCTGAGGAGAGGTGGCGGTGCGGAAACTGCCACCCGACGCGACGGCCAGCTCCTCCGCCTGGATCATGACGTCCTCCGGCAAGCGGTAGCCAGACGGCGATGCGATAGTGAAGTGCGCGCCAGCCATTGCCGCAGCCTGAGCGAGCGAGACCGCCACGTTGTTACCATCGCCAATGTAGGCAATCCGCACGCCCTCAAGCGTCCCCTTCTTCTCTTGAATGGTGAGGACGTCCGCGAGCGCCTGGCAGGGGTGGGACTCATCTGAGAGCGCGTTGATGATGGGTACGTCCGCGTGCTCCGCGAGCGCGATCAGCGTCTCGTGGGCGTACGTACGGGCCACGATGCCATGCACGTACCGGCTCAGGACGCGCGCCACATCGGCGACCGGTTCGCGTTGCCCCAGGCCGACTTCGCTCTGGGGGAGGTAGACCGTATGACCGCCCAGCCGTTGCATCGCAACGTCGAAGCTGACGCGAGTGCGCAGGGACGGCTTCTCAAAAATGAGCGCGATGGTTTGCCCCGCGAGCGCGTTGGGATAGCCATCGCGCTTGAGACGCGACGCTGTCGCGAGGACGACGCGTAGCTCGTCGGGGCTGAGATCGGCAATCGAAATGAAGTCACGGCCACGCATAGATCCGGCATCCTCCAGGGCTTCGCTCCCGCAGTATAGCATCGAGTCCGGCGGACAATTCGTACACTTGCAGGGCGGTCTAGATCGCTGGTATAGTTTTCGTAGACCGAGCACCTTTAATCCGGTCCGGAGAGGCCGGGAAGGAGCGATTGCATGGGGCCATCAAGGGCGGCGAACGGACAGACGCGCACAAGACATCCGCATCAAGGGAATGCCTCCCATCTTCATTTGTTGGATGGGGGGTTTTATTGTGCCTAAGGGCGTCGTCATGTCCGCCGACGAGATCCGGCGTGCGATCGTGCGGATCTCGCACGAGATCGTCGAGCAGAACGCGGGCGTGAGCGACCTGATGCTGGTGGGCATGCGTACACGAGGCGTACCGCTTGCCGAGCGGCTAGCCGCGGCGATCCGAGAGTTTGAGGGCGAGACCGTAGACGTAGGGGCGCTGGACATTGGGCTCTACCGAGATGACCTGCCTGCCCGTGGCACAAAAGTGGAGATCAAGCCGAGCGAACTGCCACAGGACATCGCCGGCAAGCGCCTGGTCCTCGTCGACGACGTGCTCTACACGGGGCGCAGCATTCGGGCGGCGCTCGACGCGCTGATCGATTACGGCCGGCCGGAGCGTATCCAGCTTGCTGTCCTTGTCGATCGTGGCCATCGTGAGCTGCCGATCCGGGCCGACTTCGTCGGCAAGAACATCCCTACGGCCAAAGACGATGACGTGCTCGTACAGCTTGAGGAGAGCGATGGCCAGGACCAGGTGATCGTTACGGAACGGAGGGATTGAGATGGTGAAGAACGCTCCCAGCCCACGAAAAGCCCGGGTTGCCCCGCCGTCTCAGAAGCGGCCCGCACAACTGACCGAACAACGCGCGAAGACGGAACGACGGTCGAACGCCGCCGGCGTGGGCGCCGAGCGCCTCTCTCCGGACACGACTTGGCAGCGACGCCATCTGCTCGACCTCGATGACTTTTCGGCGGCTGAGATCGCGGTGGTGCTCGATACCACGGACGCGATGAAGGAAGTCCTCTCGCGCGACGTGCCCCGCGTGCCAGCGCTTCGCGGCAAGACGATCGTGACGCTTTTCTACGAGGCGAGCACGCGGACGCGGGCTTCATTCGAGCTGGCCGGCAAGGTGCTGGGCGCTGACGTGATCAACGTGTCGGCGGCAGGCAGCAGTGTCCAAAAAGGCGAAGCCCTGCTGGACACGATCCGCACGATCCAGGCGATTGGCGCGGACGTCTGCATCCTTCGACATCACTCCGCAGGCGCGCCTTACCTGGCGGCGCGCGAGTCCACGTTCCGCGTAATCAACGCGGGCGATGGAGGCCACGCCCACCCAACACAGGCACTGCTTGACGCCTACACGTTGCGGTCGCAATTGGGCGATCTGCGCGGACGGAAGATCGTCATCGTCGGCGACATCGCCCACAGCCGCGTAGCGCGCTCGAACATGTGGAGCCTGACGGCGCTGGGCGCGGAGGTGGTGCTATGCGGCCCGCCAACGCTCTTGCCCGCGGGCCTCAACGGAGCAGCGCCGGACGCGGAGGAGCGCGACCTGCCGCCAGTGCGAGTCGAGCATGACCTAGACATCGCCATCGAAGATGCGGATGCCGTGATGGCGCTGCGATTACAGCACGAGCGGCAGTCCGGCGGCCTGCTGCCCAGCCTGCGCGAATACGCACGCCTCTATCAAGTCAACAGCGAACGGATGGCGAAGGCGAAGCCGGGCGCGCTCGTGCTCCATCCAGGCCCCATCAACGAGGGCGTCGAGATCTCGACGGAGGTGGCGCACGGGTCGCGTTCGGTCGTTGAGGAACAGGTAGCGAACGGCGTGGCCGTACGCATGGCCGTCCTCTACCTGCTGCTTCGAGGAGAACAGCCGTGAGCAAACTCTTAGTCCACGGCGGCCGTTTCGTCGACCCAGGGCGAACCGTCGACGAACTCGCGGACGTGTTGCTCGTGGACGGTCTCGTGGCCACAGTTGGCCCCAATCTCGACACAGAAGGCACTGAAGTCATCGACGCGGCAGGGCTGGTCGTTAGCCCGGGGTTCGTCGACATCCACACCCACCTGCGTGATCCGGGACAAGAGTACAAGGAGACGATCTCGACCGGGACCGAAGCAGCGGCGCGCGGCGGATTTACGACGGTCTGCTGCATGCCGAACACGGAGCCAGCGATCGATACACGCGCCACAGTCGAGTACGTGCTGCGGACGGCGGCAACGAGCGGCCATGTGCGCGTCCTGCCGATCGGTTGCGTGAGCCGTGGACGCGAAGGCCACGAACTAGCGGAACTGGCGGACCTCGCGGAGGCGGGCTGCGTCGCCTTCAGCGATGACGGCTCCCCCGTTGCGGATGGCGCGTTGCTGAGACACGCCATGGAGTTCGCCAGCATTTCGGGCCTGACGGTTATCGACCACTGCGAAGACGCGGCTATCTCTGACGGTGGCGTCATGCACGAGGGCTGGGTCTCGACGCGCCTAGGCCTGCGCGGACAGTCCGCGGCAGCAGAGGAAACGGCGATTGCCCGCGACATCGCGGTCGCGGCGGAGACTGGCCTGCCACTGCACCTCGCCCACATTTCGACGCGCGCTGCGGTTGATCTAGTCCGCGCCGCTAAGCAGCGCGGACTATCGATTACAGCAGAAGTGACGCCGCACCACCTGACGCTGACGCACAGAGCTGTCGCCTTCGGCGAGAACGGCATGCGAGACGGCGATGCGCTGCTCTACGATACGAACTCGAAGGTCAATCCACCGCTGCGATCCGCCGCAGACGTGGCGGCCTGCGTGGAAGGGCTGCGGGAAGGCGTGATCGACGCCATCGCGACGGACCACGCGCCGCACGCCGACTACGAGAAGGCGTGTGAGTTTGACGAAGCCGCGTTCGGGATCAGCGGCCTGGAGACGGCGTTCGGGCTCTGCATGACGCTCGTGCACTCAGGCGCGCTAGAGCTGCCCACCCTAATCGAACGGCTGACGTCCGGCCCCGTCCGCGCCCTAGGACTCGAGCGCTCGGTGCCGGGCCTCGGCTCACTCACTGAAGGCGCCCCGGGTGACCTCGTCCTGCTCGACCCCGAAGCCGAGTGGACGGTCGAGCCGGAGCGTTTCGCGTCGAAAGGCAGGAACACGCCCCTGGCAGGCCGCACGCTCAAGGGCAAAGTCGTGGCGACAATCTACAACGGCGATGTGGTGTGGTCGCAGGAGAGGGTCGATAGCAATGCTTAACTGGCTCAAGCGTAAGGTGACCCAACAAGACAGCCCGACCTCAATAGTCGAAGCACCTGCACAAGATCCAACGCCTCCCCCAGACGAGCCACTAGTGCGGGACATTCCAGTCCTGCTGCTAGCTATTGACTTGGATGGTGAACCGGAACCCGACCGTAACATCGACCGGGAGAAATGGCAGGGCTGGTACCACGAGCGAGAACGACGATTCTCGATCATGGTAGACAGGAATTTACTAGCACGAGAACTGGAGCGAAGCGACGACGTTTCTACAGCCGTAGCACTATATGAAGCGAACACTAGGGACGGCTTCGATGGAAACTTCCCATATGACAGACTCGCCATCATCTTTCGGCGGGAAGGAAAGCTAGAAGATGAGGTGCGTGTACTGGAGCGTGGCATAGAGGTGTTCTCGGCCTATAAGGGGCCGCGAAGTGACATTCAGCCTAAGCTTGCAGCCTTTCAGACTCGACTGAAACGTGCGCAGGCCCTCCTAGAGAAGCGGAGTACTGACCCGGCATGAGCAATACAAGAAATCCAGTGCCTAGCATGCGGTCAGTCGACGACGGACATGAGCCAGTGGAAAGACCATGAGTGGTGAGACCGCCCACCTCGTACTGGAAGACGGCACGGTGTTCACGGGCCAGGCGTTCGGCGCGGAGGCGGAGGCGCACGGCGAGGTGGTCTTCACGACGTCGATGACGGGCTACCAGGAGGCGCTCACCGACCCGTCGTTCGCGGGCCAAATCCTGATGATGACGTACCCGCTCCAAGGCAACTACGGCGTGAGCGGCTTCGACGCGGAGTCGAACCGCGTGCAGGCGCGTGGCTTCGTCGTACGGGAGGCGTGCGACCTGCCGTCGCACTGGCGCAGCGAAGGCACCCTGCACGACTATCTGGCGTCCGCGGGCATCCCCGCGATCCAGGGCATCGACACACGCGCTCTGACGCGTAAGATCCGCTCCGCCGGCGTGATGATGGGCGCGATTACACGGGAGGAGCCCGAGACGGCGATCGCCCGGCTGCGGG
>JADFRJ010000222.1 GCA_022561355.1 Chloroflexota bacterium
GGTCGCAGATATGCAGCAGCTCTTGGAAATTGACGAGGATCTTGAAGTTCGTGCTGGTGGCGTTCGGCAGAATGAATCGGGCGTCCTCCGCTGGCACGCCGGCGTCCAGCATCTCCTGGTACAGCTCCCCCAATTGCGCGAACGCGGCTTCCATCTTCTCTTCCTTGCCGGCCTTCTTGACCGACTGGGGAATCGTGTAGGGGAAGGTGGCGTTCTTGAACTTCACGTAGCGTTGGCTCTGCTGCTCGAAGCTGATACCGACGCGGTGCCTCACGAACTGATGGCTGAACGTCCGTGTCACACCGGAGATGCCGAACTCGAACCAGATCTGCTCCAGCGGCGAAGCGTGGCCCGTCTGTAGCCGGCGTTCGATGAAGTCCGTCATCTTCTCGCGAGAGATGCGGCCGTCCTCGATGCGGTCGTCAATTTGCATCGGCGTGAGCGCGGAGTAGGCTGTGCGGTAGGCGATGTAGAGCGAACGGATCGGGTCGTGCGTGTGGTCCAGCAGCTTGACGTCGATCGGCATCGCGAAGTCATTGTATCGCGGGCGCGGCCGCGTTGCTCGCCGTTACGTCGACTGCGCGGAGATTAGCTAGGCAACTGTGGCGAACGCTGCGCCTTGCCAGAGGAGGACGATCAGCCCGCCCGCCGAGATGAACGGCGCGTAGGGGATCGGCTCGCCCTTCTGGCGCAGGCCCGTCACGAGCAGGAGGGCGGCGATCAGCCCGCCGCTGAAGGCCATAATCAGCATCGCGGCCGGGGCGAGCGTGAACCCGATCGCGAGCCCCACGAAGGCCGCGAGCTTCACGTCACCCATGCCCATACCGATGCCGCCAGTGAACAGCGCGGGCAGCAGCAGGACGCTGCCGGTCAACGCGCCGCCGGCCAGCACCTCCCAGACGTTCGCGTTGGGCATCAGCGCGCCAACGACAACCGCGCCGATAATCGCGGGATACGTGATGACGTTCGGGACGCGATACGCGAGCAGGTCCGTGCCGGCGCAGGCCACGAACACGCAGATGTAGACGGAAACGAGCGCCAGCTGCGCGGGTTCGTCATAGCGGACGGCGGCGATGGCGAAGAGCCCAGCCGTCGCGGCCATCACGATCAGCCGGCGTGGCCACTGAGCGCCAACCGAGGTGACGACGAGCGAGCCGCTCTCCGCCGCGAGCGTCTGCGTGCGAACGGCCTCTTCGCCGCCGTTGAGGCCATCATCGGGCGGTACGGCGAGGTGGACGATCAGGACGTCGAGCCCTAAGCCGGCGATGAGACCCAGCAGTGCGAACGATAGTACGAGCATCCTATCGACATCATCGACCGCGCGTGCTACCCGCGACAGGCTCCGCAACGGGCGCCGCAACGGGCGCCGCGACGGGCCCCTTGTCTGGCCAGATATGCCGGAGTAGGCTGAAAACCGGTTCGGATATGGCTATCAGAGGCAGAGATCACCACCGCGTGTACGCCAGGCCAATGGTCGTGGCGGGCGCTGTCCTGTCCTTTTTGATGCTGGTGTTCGTCGCGTGCGGGATTGGGTTTGGTGAGGAATCGGCCGACACGGAGCTGCTGAAAGAGATCACGATCGAGGGGCCTGCCATAGCTGGACAGGCCGTTACCCTGCTGCTTGACTACGCCCAGCAGTACCCAGTCGAGGTGGTGGTCAAGTGCGATCTGCTCTCCGTAGACGATCTGCCGACTGCGACGCCGGCAGCCACCGAGACCGTCTGGCCGCCGCTATTGCGCAGGACGCCTGAGCCCACGCTTCCCAGGATCCCGCGAGTGCGGCCCACGCCGATGAACAAAGTGCTGGAGATACTCGGGACGACGCTCCAACCGAATGAGGACGGCGGGCCGACGGGGACTGCCACACCTGAGTTAGGCACGATCGAACGTCGATTCTTGGCCCCCAAGCCCGGCGACTACGTTGTCTGGTGTTACACGCCCCTTGATCAGAACAACGCGATCTTCCAGGAATTGACCATCCTGCCGGAGTAGCTGCCCGCGTTTGACCCCCTTCGAGGAACCGCTATCATCCAATGGACATGCCGGAAGAGCAGCGTGAGCTGCAGGCCCAAACCACGGCGCCAGCCGGCGCGTTAGGCGACGCGACTCAACCAATCGCTCAGGCGCAAACGCTCACCAAGCATCTCCTCGCCGTCCTTCGGGCCGTCCGGCCTCGTCAATGGCCGAAGAACCTGATCGTCTTCATGGCCCTCGTCTTTTCGATCGACGACAAGTGGCAGCTTTCAGAACCTTCGTCGTGGTTTGACCTGCTCGCCTGGACGGCGTTGGCGTTCCTGTTGTTCTGCCTGGTCTCAAGCGCGGACTACCTCGTGAACGACGTGGTCGACCGCGAACACGACCGGCAGCACCCGCGGAAGCGCAAACGTCCTATCGCGGCAGGAGAGCTTTCTGTCCGCGCGGCTCTGATCTGGGCGTTCGCGCTCGCAGCCGTTGCGATCGGCGGCGCGTTCGCGATCACGTGGTCCGTGGGCGCCGTGATCTCCGGCTACCTCGCGCTGATGCTGGCCTACACGTTCTGGCTGAAACACATCGTCCTCTTAGACATGATGGTGATCGGCGCTGGCTTCGTGCTGCGCGCGATGGCCGGGGGACTCGCGATCGACGTGCCGATCTCGCCGTGGCTGTACGTGGTGACGGCGCTGGGCGCGCTCTTCCTCGTCATCAACAAGCGCAGCGCAGAGATCAAGCTGCTCAAGGAAGGCTCCGCCAGCCACCGGCCGATTCTGGAGGAGTACTCAGCGGAGCTGCTGGCCCAGATCGGCGCGCTCGTGACGGCATCGACGCTGATCGCGTACGGCCTCTACACGTTCACCGCCGAGAATCTGCCCGACAATAATTCGATGATGCTGACGATCCCGTTCGTCCTGTATGGCCTGCTGCGCTACCTCTATCTAGTGGATAAGCATGATGAGGGTGGCAGCCCGGAAGAAGTCCTCCTGCGAGACCGGCCGCTGCAGGTGGACATCCTGCTCTGGGTCGCGACAGCCGCGACCGTGTTGGTGGTCTTCAGAGATTAGCCCCCGGGGCAGATGATAGGATCCACGTCCTGGAACGGCTCGGGTAGAGGTTCAGGCTCCATTGGCGTGACGGACGTGTTGTCCACCAGGCCGAATGCTGACCGGGGCCAGTAGATCAGCCAGGCCTGCCCGATCAGGTTCTCCTTGGGGAGCGGGCCCCACGAATGTGAGTCAGAGCTGTTATTCCGGTTATCTCCCAGCACAAAGTAATGGTCGGGCGGGATCGTCTCCGGGCCGAAGGTGTAGCGGGGTTTCTCTTTGATGTACGGCTCATCAAGCGGAAGGCCGTCGATGAATACCGTGCAGTCGTGTACCTCTATGGTCTCGCCGGGCAGCCCAATGATGCGTTTGATGAAGTCGCGCTCAGGAGCGTCTTCAGGCACCGTGGGCGACCTGAAGACGATCACATCTCCGCGCTTGGGACCGCGGAAAATGTAGCGTGTGGGGTCATCGCCCGGATCGACGAACGGGATGAACTTGCTCACCGTGTCCAGGTTGATCTCCCAGTAGAGCGACTTATTCACGAGCACGTACCACTCACTCTCGAACGTCGGGTTCATGCTGCTGCCCTCAACCTGGAAGTTCTGGACCACGGCGCGGACCATCAGAAAGATCAGGAGCGCCAGGATGATCGTCTCAGCGATCTCGCGGAGGCCGCGCCCTAACGGGCGAACGATCGAGCGCCGCGGCGGCGCCGCAACGGCGGCCGGGCCGCCGAAGAGCCGGTCGGTGGTGGCGGGCGGCGAGTAGTGCGGCACACCCGTCGTTCCCGGTGCTTCTCGCACTGGCGGTTCAGCCGGTGGCGGCGTCGTGTGCATGCGAACGGGGATGGGGCGTGGTAGCGGACGTTCGGGCGTGGGCGTGGGCGTAGTAGGCTGTTGGCTGACGGGCGCTTCTGAACGGGTGTCCGTATCGGCAGGCGGCGAGCTATTCGTGCTTGGCCCTAGCGGGCCGAACGGCCCCGTTTGCGCTGCGGAATCGCTGCTGCCTGGTGTGCTGGCGGGGCCGTGCTCAACGCGCTCCTCCCGCTCTGGCAGCGGCGGTTCTGGCCGCTTGTCTGCAGGCGGCGCAGTATCGTTCGTGGGAACTTCCGGCATAGACGGCCCCGGCGGTTCTGGCCGCTTGTCTGCAGGCGGCGCAGTATCGTTCGTGGGAACTTCCGGCATAGACGGCCCCGGCTGTGCGATAGAATCGCTGCTGCCTGGTGTGCTGGCGGGGCCGTGCTCAACGCGCTCCTCCCGCTCTGGCAG
>JADFRJ010000223.1 GCA_022561355.1 Chloroflexota bacterium
GGAGCGCTACTGGGCGGCGGAGGGTACGGGCTGTGTGCTCGCCTCCAGGCCGAGGAGGTGGTCGAGCGCCGAGAAGATCTGGACGTCGGCGAATGGATCGTAGAGTGGGTCGAAGAGGCCGGGCGTGACCTCGACGTCCGGCCGGATGCCTACCTGGTCGATCTGCACGCCCTTCGGCGTGAGCCAGTGGCGGATCGTGACGAAGAGCGCACCACCGTCATCAAGCTGCCGCGCACGGTTCACCGTCCCTTTGCCGAAGCTCGTCTCGCCGATGATGATCGCCCGGCCGTTGTCTTTGAGCGCGGCTGCAAGGACCTCGGAACCGCTGGCGCTCAACGGGCCCATCAAGATCACGATCGGGATGTTGAGCGCGGCGCCGCCCTCACTGGCGCGGAAGACAAGCTCGTCGTTGTCATCATCCACCTCGATGAGCATGATGCCCTCGTCGAGAAAGAGGTCTGTGGTGTCCAGCGTCTCATCGAAGAGCCCGCCGGGGTTGCCACGCAGGTCGATGATGAGGCCGCGCATGCCGCTCTCTTCCGCCGCGCGGACGACTTCTTCGACTTCGCCCGGCGTGCGCTCTGTGAACTGCAAGATGCGCATATACTGGACGTCAGTTACTTCATTGCCGGCTTCGTCACGCAGCACGCCGCCGGGTGGGCTCGTGCCTACGCTGCTCACCTCGATTTCGTCGCGCACGATAAGGAAGTCCTCTTCGGAGCCGTCCAGGTGAAGAATCGTGAGCGTTACCTCGCTGCCTCGCGGACCGCGCACTGTTAGTACCGCTCTGTCCAGCGGCCAGCCGACGATCGACTCGCCGTCCACGGCGAGGATGATGTCGCCAGGGACCAGTCCCGCTCGCTCGGCCGGGCTGCCCTCGAAGGGCGTCACGATCACGATGTTGTTGTCTTGCTGGTTGACTGTCGCGCCGATGCCTTCGAAACTGCCGGACGGGCCGAGCGACAGCTCGTATGAAGTTGGGTCGATATAGAATGTGCCCGTGTCGGCCAGGCTATCAAGCATACCGGTGATGGCCGCTTCGAAGAGTAGCTCTTCGTCAAGGGCTTCGCGGTCAAAGTATTCGTCCCTCAGAATGTCTACGATCTGCTGGAGCGTATCGAAATCGACATCGCCATCGAGGACGTTGCCGACGTTGACGTTTGAGCTTGACCCAGAGCTATCGCCGTCGCCGATCCTGTCGCTTGAGACGTAGCCCAAGGTGAAGACCAGAGCGAGAAGAACTGCGGCAAGCAAGCCTCCAACGATCCAGGCGGCCGCCTTATACATGTGAAGTCGTCTCCTTGACTGTGCCTAGCACGGTGTCAGCGGGCTTCGTACCTGTGGCAGTTCAGTCTAACACGCACATTTCCGAGCTGCCAACGGGAGCAGCTCTCTCTATTCTAGAAACAGAGCGTGAGGAACCGGCTTTACAGCGATCACGCGCGAGCGTAAGCCTATGGGCCCGCGGATGCTGCTTTGCCAGCCCGGAGTTCAGGCGGCGGGCCCTCCGCGCCGGAATGCTTCACTTTCCGTTTGGACTCGTAGACGCGTTCATCGGCCAACTGCAACACGTCCGACACCGTGCGCGCCTCGTCTGGGCAGCATGCCACGCCGCAGGAGGCGCTGATTGTGACGCCTTCGCTCTGCCCCGCGATCGTCCGGCCTGAGGCGATCGCCCTGGCCAGCTTGTCCGCGGTGGCCTGGGCGGCCGCTTTCGGTGTGTCCGGCAGGATAATGGCGAACTCGTCGCCCCCGTAGCGGGCCGCGATGTCCGCGCCGCGCACCTGTTCGCTGATCACCTTGCCAATGAGGCTCAGGAGCTTGTCGCCCATCAGGTGGCCGTACGTGTCGTTGACGTCTTTGAACTTGTCGAGATCGAGGAGAATCACGGAGACGGGATGGCCATAGCGATTGGCGCGCTCCACTTCATGAGTGAGCTGCTCGTAGAAGTAGCGGTGGTTGTAGAGCTCTGTGAGTGAGTCCTGATACGCGAGACTGCGGAGCCGCCGGCTCAGGCCCTCTAGGTGCGCCGAGTAGGCTCGCTCTACCTGTATGTTGCTGTGTCGTGTGTAGAACGCCAGGAGAAATCCCAGGAGCCCGATCAACGTGATGGCGACCACCTCGCCGATCTGCTGCGTCCGCGCAGCTACGAGGTGGTCGCCTGCGATGGACCACCCAATAGCTGCGAGGACGAGCGGCACGATGACCCACAGCAGACGGCTAAGCCGGCCGGGCTTCGGTTCGCGTTGAGAGGTGAGCGAGCCGTCGTCTGCTGCATTCAGCTTGGAGTCACTGTTGAGAGGAGTAAGCTTGGCCATCGTACCGAACTACCTCGCGGCGTTCTGTCCTTCCTTGCAGGACGTGCCTTCGGTAGCGCGGCCGCCGTAGCCCCAGAGGTCAGGGCGTTAGGCCGTTCGCTTTGCGTCCCACCCTTTCGGATGGTTTGCGTTTATCGGTACACGCGATACACGATCTTCAGTTCCAGTATCGTCCCCGCAGGGGCTTTCTGTTGTACCCAATTAAGGGCATCGGAGATATGTTGGGCCTTCAATCCAGCTTGCGCCGAAGCTACAGGAGTCCTTCCTCCTTCATCGCGGCGATCGTGCGTTCGAACGCCCCGGCGGTGTGCTCGATGTCTGCTTCCGAATGCGCGTAGGACACCATGCCGCCCGGCCCCATGAGGTCGACGCCTTCGTTCAGCATGCCTCGCCGGAGCGCCCAGAAGATGTCTCCGGAGTTACTCGGAATGCGATCGCCGGGCTTGCCCTGCCAGTCCCAGCCGAAGCCGCCGATAGGGGGAGGGCACTCCGCACCGATGATCATGTGGAACATTGACGCGAGGCCGTAGGCGCAGCCGGCCACACCTTGGCCGCTCAGGACGACGTTGAGGCGGCCGACGAGGTCCCGGCAGAGCTTCTCGGCGTGGCGGTGCGGGTCTCCCGTCGCGACCACTTCAAGCGCCGCGTTTCCTGCCGCTGCCGATAACGGGTTGGCGTTGTAGGTGCCTGGGTGGGGGACGCGGTCCTGGAAGTCGCGCCTGCCGTCTCCGGATTCGATCAACGCGAGCATCTCCTGTTTGCCGGCGACGGCGCCGCCAGGGAGGCCGCCGGCCAGGATCTTGGCCAGCGTCGTGAGGTCCGGCACAACGCCGCTCGCGGCCTGGACGCCGCCGGGCGACGCGCGGAAGCCCGTCACCACCTCATCGAAGATGAGGACGGCGCCGGCCTTTGCCGTCTCCTCGCGCAAGACGGGCAGGATCGCCTCGTCGAGAGGCACTGTCCCCCAGTGCGCTCCTGTCGGCTCCAGTATCACGGCGGCAACGTCCTCCTCGGACAGCGTCTGGCGCAGCGCATCGGGGTCGTTCTGCGGAATCACGACGACGCTCGATAGCGTCTCGTCAGGGACGCCGAGCGCGTGCGGATGCACGCCTTCGCGGCCGGGCGTGCCGACCATGTTGTCGTTCCAGCCGTGGAAGTGCTGGCGGAAGCGCAAGAGCGTGCGTCTGCCTGTGTACGCCCGCGCCAGGCGCAAGGCCATCATCGTCGCCTCCGTGCCGGAGCTGGTGAAGCGTACCGATTCCGCGGACGGGATCAGGGCCTCCACGCGTTCGGCCCACTGGATCTCCAGTTCGTGCGAGGCGCCGTAGTGCGTGCCGCGCTCGATCTGCCTGACAATCGCTTCCTTCACGGCCGGGTAGTTGTGTCCCAGCAGGAGCGCCCCGTGCGCGTTGATGAAGTCGATGATCTTGTTGCCGTCGGCGTCCCACTTGTACGCGCCTTCGGCGCGCTCCACATAGAGCGGAAACGGCGTGAAGTAGCGGATGTCGTGTGTGATGCCATCCGGAAACACCGATAAGGCGCGCTGGTGCAGCCGCTTGGATGCCGGATGCAGCTCCTCATAGCGTTCGATGATCTTCATGCTCGTCTCCCTTGGCCGCGCAGCACCGGCAGATCGAGCATCGTCACCAGCCCGGGCCTGCTCTCGATCACGAGCGGCACGGCGTTCAAGATCACGCCGGCCGTCGCCTGGTCGCCCGCGATGCCGCCCTTGATCACGAGATGGACGGGCGGTACGCCGTCGATCTCGATCTCGTCCCGCGGGTCGTCCGCCCCGGCGGACATCTGGACCACCGCCTCGATCACTCGCTTCCCGCGCATCGTGCCAACGGCTGTCTGAAGCTGGCCTGCCGCAAGCCCTGCCGTGCCGGGATATGGCTCCAGCG
>JADFRJ010000224.1 GCA_022561355.1 Chloroflexota bacterium
CGAGGTCGACGCTGAGGGACGATTAGTCTGGGAGTGGCGGGCGGTCGACCACCTGGACCCCGAACAGGACGTGATCTTGGAGACCGACCTCCGGCACGAGTGGACGCACGGCAACACTATCGTGCCGCTGCCGGGCGGCGACGTGATCGTCAGCTTCCGTGGCATCTCGACGGTCGCCCGCATCGACCGCGCGACCGGAGATTTCGTCTGGCGTCTCGGCTCGCCGCTGCTCTCGCAGCAGCACGACCCGAGCATGCTGGAGAACGGCAACGTGCTGATCTTCAACAACGGCACGCGCCGGGACCACCCGCTCGTCTTCTCGAACGTGATCGAGGTCGAGCCGGAATCGGGGAAGGTCGTCTGGGACTACCGCGATAGTACATCGCTCGGCGCCTTCTACAGCACCTACATCTCCGGGGCGCAGCGGCTGCCGAACGGCAACACGCTGATCTGCGAAGGCGTGCCCGGCCGCATCTTCGAGGTGACGCCGCAGGCAGAGATCGTCTGGGAGTACGTCAACCCGCACTTCGCGGAGTCCATGGGGTTCGGGACGAACAACGCGGTCTTCCGCGCGTTCCGCTACGGCCCGGAGCGCTTCCCCCAGCTAGACTAGCCAGAGACTTGGCGTGCGATGGTGCCGGCGTCGAAGTAGACGCGCTCGCAGACGAGGCCGATGCCTTCGAAGATGAAGAACGCCATCATGCGCGCCTTGAACGAGCGTCCTGGTGTCTCTCCACCGCCCTTGGACGTGCCGGCCAGCCAGAACTCCGCGATCACAGCGTCGTCGGCGTGGCGAAGCGAGATAATCTCGTAGCGCTGGTCAGGGAACGCTTCGTGTAACTGACGGTAGTACTGCGCCACTTCGTCCGGACCGTCGTGGACCGTTTCGGTGCCAATCAACTCGTAACGCGGGCGCTCGAACGTCGCAAGCGCGGCATCGAAGTCGAGCCGGTTTTCCGCCTCGAAGTGCTCCCGCACAATCCGCTCGCGTACTTCGCGAACCGATTCGTCCGTCATGGAGGCGGGGTCCTAGGCGTCGATCGTCGCCTGGGCGGCGTGGGCCTGGATGAACTTCTTGCGCGGGGCGACCTCTTCGCCCATGAGCTGGGAGAAGATCAGGTCCGCCTCGATCGCGTTCTCGATGTCGACGCGGAGGAGCGTGCGCTTCTCCGGGTCCATCGTCGTCTCCCAGAGCTGGTCGGCGTTCATCTCGCCGAGACCCTTGTAGCGCTGGAGGGTGATTTTCTTGCCGTTCTTGGATTTCTGGTACTTCTCCAGCTCCGCGTCGCTGAAGAGCCAGGTCCCCACCTTGCCGACCTGCGCACGATAGAGCGGGGGCTGCGCGATGTACAGATACCCGGCGTCGATCAGCGGCTTGTAGTAGCGGAAGAAGAAGGTCAGCAGCAGCGTGCGGATGTGCGCGCCGTCCACGTCGGCGTCCGTCATGATAATGACCCGGTGATAGCGGAGCTTCTCCAAGTCCAAGTTCTCGCCGAAGCCGCAACCCATCGCCGAGATCAGCACGCGCAGCTCTTCGTGTGAGAGCATCTTCTCCAGCCGCGCCTTCTCGATGTTGAGGATCTTGCCCCGCAGCGGCAGGATCGCCTGGTAGCGGCGGTCGCGGCCGGCCTTGGCCGAACCGCCGGCCGAAGGGCCCTCGACGATGTACAGCTCGCAGTTCTCGGGTTCGCGGTCGGAGCAGTCGGCGAGCTTGCCGGGCAGGTTCGAGCCATCCAGCAGGCCCTTGCGCACGACCAGGTCCTTCGCCTTGCGCGCGGCCTCTCTGGCGCGCGATGTGATCACGCACTTATCGATAATCTTGCGGCCCTCAGACGGGTGCTCCTCCAGGTAGGTACTGAGCCCTTCCGCGATGGCCGACTCGACGAGTCCTTTGACCTCCGGGTTGCCGAGGCGCGTCTTCGTCTGGCCCTCGAACTGAGGTTCCGGCAGCTTCACGCTGACGACGGCGACGAGGCCCTCGCGAGTGTCCTCGCCGCTGAGGTTCGGGTCGCCGTCCTTGAGGTACTTTTGCTTACGGCCGTAATCGTTCAGCACGCGGGTCAGCGCGGATCTGAAGCCGGTGAGGTGGCTGCCGCCATCGATGGTGTTGATGCAGTTCGCGAACGAGTACATCGCCTCGGAGTAGCCATCGTTGTACTGGATCGCCGCCTCGACGGTCATCCCTTCCAGCTCGCGCTCAATGTAGATCGGACGAGAAAACAGCACCTCACGGTCGTGGTTGAGGTGGCGCACGAAGCTGGAGACGCCGCCCTCGAAGAAGAAGTTCAGCTCGCGGTCCACCCGCTCATCGACGAATTGGATCCAGACGCCCTTCGTTAAGTAGGCCGCCTCGCGGAGACGCTGTACCACGGTCTGGAAGTCATAGTTGATCGTCTCGAAGATCTCCGTATCGGGCATGAAGCTCGTGATCGTGCCGGACTTGATGGCGCCGTTCTGGTACGGGTACTTAGACTGTTTGACCACCTGGAGCTTGGTCGTCGCCTTGCCACGAGAATACTCCTGGCGGTAGATCTTGCCCTTCTGGTGCACCTCCACCCACGTCTCTGACGACAGCGCGGTCACCAGCGAGGCGCCGACGCCGTGCAGGCCACCGGACACCTTGTACGCCCCGCCGCCGAACTTGCCGCCGGCGTGCAGATACGTCATCACCGTTTCCAGCGCTGACTTGCCCGTCCGAGCGTGCTTATCGACCGGAATCCCGCGACCGTTATCACGGCACAATACGCGGCCGTCGGGCTGGATGTTAATCCAGATGTGATCGCAGAAGCCGGCCATCGCCTCGTCGATCGAGTTGTCCAGAAGCTCGTAGATCAGTTGGTGCAGACCACGCTCATCGGTGCTGCCGATGTACATCCCGGGGCGCCGCCGGACAGCTTCCAGCCCCTCCAGTACTTGGATATCTTTGGCGGTATATTCGCCGTTCTGGGCTGGCTTCTTCTTGACCTGGGTCTTTCGAGCGGCCATGCTACTCCTATCCGCGGGCACAGCTAGCGCTTCGCGCGAGAGCTGCGCAACATTTGTTCTGGGTCGTCCGGGGGTCGTTCGTTGAAGGCGGGCGAACGGCTGGGAATTGAGTCATTAGTTGTATCTGAATTATACCATATTCGACCGCTTAAGAGCACGATGTTTGGCCGAGCAGAAACCGATAGAAAGCGAATTATCGACGTACACAGCCACGGACGGCCATATATGAGGCTGAATCGCCCTTAGGAGAGCCCAATGAGCCTGCTACGACGCTTAGCCGATAGAATTCTACGCCTGTTTGGACAAGGCGGGCAGCCCGTGCCGCGGGAGCCCGTCAGCCTCCCGCCAATCGCCGTTGTCCGCAACGCCGTATTCGACCCCAAGCCGGACGGTTGGGAGGACGTGAAGTCCGACCTGATCTTCAGGGATGACCTCCTGGACGCGCTGGAGGGCATCGATTCCTACTCCCACATCATCGTCGTGTTCTCCTGCCATCGCGTGCCCGACGACGCCAAGACGCAGACGTTCGTAACGGGGGACGCGAGCCTTCCGCAGCAGGGCATTCTCGCGTCGCGCAGCCAGCTCCGGCCCAACAGCGTAGGCGTCGCCGTCGTCCAGCTCCTGCGCCGCCGCAAAAACATCGTTCGCGTCCTCGGCCTCGACGCAATCGACGGCACGCCTATCGTCGACATCAAACCCTACCTGCCGGCCTACGACAGCGTCCCGGAGGCGACGGTGCCCGAGTGGGTAAGCCGCGCCATGCAGGACGCCCCGAACAAAGACACCTCCCCATGAACGCGGCGCGCGAACTCAGACGCGTCTTCGACCGCTTGGAGAAGGCGTACGACTTTTCGGCCTGGCACTGGCAGCCCGAAACATCCCAGGACTACGTCTGCATCAGCGCGGTCCTGGTCCAGCACACGAGTTGGTCGAATGTGGAGCAAGCGCTAGCCCGTCTCGAGGAGATGGGCGTCCTCTCGCTGAACGCGATCCTCGGCATGACGCCGGCCAGGCTCGCCCGCCTCGTGCGGCCCGCGGGCACGCCGGATACCAAGGCGCAACGCCTCCTCGCGCTGGCCAGGCTCGCCGCGGACCATGGGGGCCTCGCCAAGCTGCTCTCCCAGCCCGCGGCTGAACTGCGCGAGCGCCTGCTGGCGACGCGCGGCATTGGGCCGGAGACGGCAGACGCGATCCTGCTCTACGCCACCGCCCGCCCCACCCTCCTGGTTGACGCCTA
>JADFRJ010000026.1 GCA_022561355.1 Chloroflexota bacterium
TTGGGCCTCGAAGATCCATGCTCTGAGATAACGCGCAGTGTAGAAGCCATCATCAAGGTCGGCCAGGTAGTCCTCGGAGCTATAGCGAACGCCGACGTGCGTCGTGAGCAGGTCCGCGTAGCGCTTCCTGAATGCGCGCACGTCGTCACTCTCGTGCATCTCTAGCTCGTACAGCAGCTTCGCTGCGTAGCGCCGCAGGAAGTACAGCTTGTGGAACCGCACCAGCCGGAGGTAGTCAGCCTGGTCTGTCATGCCAAGATGCTTCTTCAGCCACGGAGGGCTGTAGAGCAGATGCTCGAGAACGAAGGCGAAGCCCTCTGTAACCGAGTTGTCGCCTTCGCCCTGAAACGCGTAGGGTTGGTCCTCCGCGATGTGAGCGAAGTGCTGCGCATGGCCCGCTTCATGGAACAGGGCCCGGTAGTCGTCGTGGCCCCCATGAGGGCTGATGACGAGGTAGATCTCGCCGGGGATCCGCACAGGCGCACAAAACGCCCTAGGCGACTTATGCGGACGCTCTTCCGCGTCTACGATCACGCTGGGCTGGTTGTCGGCGTCTATGCCAAGCGCCCGAAGGGATGCCCTCAGCACCGGCAGCATGCGCTCCCGCGGGAACAGGCCGTCGAACCGCGGAGAGCGAAACACGCGAAGCAGATCCGCGCGCTCGGCTTGAGCAGGGTCGACATCGATATCCCGCAGCTCTCGATCGAGCGCCGCACGATAGGGCTGCTCAGTTTCCCAGAGGAAGCCTTCCATCATGCTCCGCAACCCCTGCAGATCTAACGCTCCGAGCGTGTCGCAGAGAGCGACGTAGCTCTCGAAGCCAAGGTCACGAGTCTGTTTGTACAAGAAGTCCCAGCGCTGCTCTCGCAGCGCGTTCTGGGCAGCAGTGACTTCCAACCTACGACGATCGAGCTCTCGCCGTCGCGCGGGGTCCGCCTCGTTCGTCACGATCTGCTGAACAGACCGATACGGAATCCGCGAGTCTTCCCACTGCACGCAGTCCGCTGTTTCACGCGCCGCGATCTGTTCGGTCAGCTTCCTGGCAGCCCGCTCCAAGTAGCCTCCAACCACGAACTCTCGCAGGTTTCGCAGGCGCTGGTCCTTCGTCTTCGTCTTGAGGAGCTGGTCCGCAGTCTCTCTCTTGAAGAGCTTCGCATGCTTGCGAAAAATCGGCGCCAGGTCCAGGTCATCTTTGAGACCTGCATGGTTCAGGTAGTATTCGCGCGTGGTTGCGCTGCCAAACTTCGCCGCCTCTTCATCGATCCAGTCGAGCAGCTGTCTTGGGGTCTGTGCCGGCACGTCGCCTCCTTGGTAACACGATGTTAGCGCCGGCATAGCCTAGCGGATCGCCCGGGTTGAGGGAACGACGATGCTGGTTTAGAAGCAACCGATCAGCAAGCGCTCACCCATTAGGCTTGTCCTTCCGCGAGCCCTCTGCCATGATGACGTCGCCGTGCGAATACAGGACTTCCTCAACCTCGTCTATGACGGGCTGCCGGGCCAGCTCTCCGCGGAGCTACGTAAGCACGATTGGCGCGTACGCTGGAGTCTGCTGCAGGTCTATTTCGAGAAGCCGGCCGTCCACTACGAAGTCTGGGTACAGCGGAAGGCCCGCCGCATTGAGTTAGGTCTGCACTTTGAATGCGAACGCGAGGAGAGCTACCGCTGGGCAGAGGTGCTGGCGCCTCGCGCGATCGAGATCCAGGCTCAGCTCGGGCAAAACGTCGAGCTTGAAGAGTGGACCAAGAGCTGGACTCGCCTGCACGAGACGTTGCATCTGGACGCGGACCTTAGCGAAGCGCTCGCGGCAGACGTCGCGCAGCGTCTAGCTCGGTACATCGAAGTGCTTGAACCGATCCTACAGGAAGAACGCGCGACGATCGCCGGCTAGGCCGAGGTTAGCTTCGGAATCAGGTTCGCCACGATAGGAGCCGGCCCTCAGGCTATGCCGGCTGACGGTCAGTGATGAGCGCCGCCGCACCCAATGCTCCGGAGCGGCCACCAAGCTCGGCCGTGGTCATCGTCACGTCGTTCAGGATCTGCTCGAATCCACATTCGCGGGCCGCCGCGAACGCCGGGCCGAGATAGAGGTCACCCAGGCCCACCAAGCCGCCGCCCAGAATCAGCGCTTCCGGATTGAAGGTGTTCAGCAGTCCAACGAGGCCGAGCCCAAGATAGCGGCCAGCCCGCCGGATGATCTCCTCCGCGACCGCGTCGCCGCGCTCGGCAGCCTCGAGAACGATCTCGCCTGTGACGCCACGATCTCCGGCAATTCCTGCCATGGTCACGCTACGCCCGTCGGCGATCGCCTTCTGCGCCTCTCTCGCGATCGCAGTCCCAGACGCGAGCGCCTCCAGGCAACCTCGAGCGCCACAGTTGCACAACGCACCGTCCGGTTCGAGCACGAGGTGTCCTACTTCGCCGGCAGCCCCCGACGCGCCACGATAGATCCGTCCATCGATGATGATGCCGCCGCCGATGCCGGTGCCGAGCGTGACGTAGAGCACGTGCTGCTTGCCGCGAGCAGCGCCGAAGCGCATCTCGCCGTAAGCCGCCGCCGCCGCATCGTTTTCGAGTAGCGTCCGGATGCCAACCTTCTTACGGACAAGCTCAACCAGCGGCACGTCGATCCAACCCAGATTGGGCGCCTCCGATATCAGCCCGCGCGCAGGGTCGCATGGCCCCGGCGTAGAGATACCCAGTCCCTCCACATCCGCGAATTCAAGGTCCGCGTGTTCGAGCGCCGCGCGAACGGATGCCACGATGCGTTCGACCACGGAGTCGACGCCGAGGGCGGCATTGGTCGGGCGGCGGTCCTCACCGAGGACGTGTCCTTCCGAGTCGGCTACGAGCGAGTAGATCTTGGTGCCGCCCAGATCCACCCCGGCAGCGAGGCGTTGGTCCGACATTACCGTTTCACCTCTGCGGATCGTTTCTCACTCAAGGCGATGGCCTCGCTATACACATCTCTATATGCGGCGGCCGTGGATGCCCAGGAGAACTCCTGCCGCATCGCACGCTGCTGCAACCGGCGCCAGGAATCCCGATCGCCATAGACATCCAGCGCGCTATCTACCGCCATGCGCGTGGCCGTAGCTGTAGCTTCGTCGAAGATGAAGCCTGTACCGATATCTCGGCTCGCATCGTACTGAGAGACCGAATCTGCCAGCCCTCCAGTTCTACGAACGACCGGAATCGCCCCGTAACGCATCGCGATCATCTGCCCTACTCCACAAGGCTCGTATCGGGAGGGCATGAGGAAGATGTCGCAACCGCCGTAGATGAGCTGGCCGAGCGCCTCGTCGTAGCCGATCCGGACAGCGACCTGATCCGGGTGACGCCGCTCCAGCTCCTTGGCGTGCCCCTCATTCTCCTCGTCCCCTTGGCCGAGTATGACGACCTGGGCTGCGCGATGTTGCATCACGGCGTCGAGCGCGCCGGCAGCAATGTCGATTCCCTTTTGCCAAAAGAGACGCGACACCATTCCGACCAGCGGAACATCCTGATCGATTGGCAACCCGACCTCGTTTTGCAGCGCGGCCTTGTTCTGGGCGCGCCGGTCTAGCGTTTCGACAGTGTAATTCACGGCCAGCGAACCATCAGTCTCTGGATCGAACAGCTCGCCGTCGAGTCCGTTCAAGATGCCATTAAAGGAGCTTCCCATACTGCGCAAGAACTCTCCGATACTCTCATCGTGAGACCCGTCGAGTATTTCATGAGCATACGTTGGGCTGACGGTCGTAACCACGTCCGAGTTCGCGATAGCAAGCGCCATTGCGTTCGAGAAGTGTCCCACTGCTGCCAAGTCGTGGCTGGCAAAGCCGCCGTCGTAGGGACCGGTGAACGCCAAGTTGTGGATTGTCGTGACCCTGCCAGATTGCGCCCAGGCGTGGCCCTTGAGCAGGTGGGCTGTGAGAAAGCCAGGATGCCAGTCGTTCACATGGAGAACGTCTGGATGCCACTCCAGCAGATCTGCGCCTGCGACCAACTCACTGCTGAAGACGAGGAAGCGCTCCAGATCATCGTCGTAGCCGTACACGTTGTCCCTGCCAAACGAGGGCTTGTGCTCCACTAGATACACCGGCACGCCATGAACGCTCGTACGCCATATCTCACCGGTGCCGGCGTCGCCGAGTTTCTGAGCCTCGGTCTCGATGGAGGAGTAGTACGGAAGTGCGACACGCACGTCGAGTCCCATCTCCCGCAACGCTCTCGGCAACGCTCCGCCGACGTCGGCAAGGCCACCGATCTTGATCAACGGCGCCATTTCGGCGATGACGAAGAGTATGCTGGCGGCCACAACCGAAGCATAGCAGTTGGCTGGGAGACAAAAGAGCCGGCGTCCGCGGACGCCGGCTCTTGATGTTCTTCGTTGCGAAGCTACATAGGTGGCATGTCAGGCATGCCACCGCCCATGCCGCCCGGCGGCATGGCAGGCATCGCGTTCTTCGGTTCCGGAACGTCCGTCACGAGACAGTTCGTCGTCAGGACCATGCCAGCAATGCTGACCGCATTCTCTAGCGCCGACCGAGTCACCTTGAGTGGGTCGATGATGCCGCGCGCTTGCATATTGCCGAACACGTCATCGTCAGCGTCATAGCCCTCACCCTTCTTCAGCTCCTTCACGTGCTGCAAGATAACGGAGCCATCCTTACCAGCGTTTTCGGCGATCCGGCGCAACGGCTCCTCCAATCCGCGTCCCAAGATGGCGACACCGGTCGCTTCGTCACCATCCAAGTCCAGTTTGTCGATGGCGCTGATCGCATTGATGTACGCTACGCCGCCGCCAGCAACGATTCCCTCTTCGACAGCGGCCCGGGTCGCCGAAAGGGCGTCTTCCACTCGGTGCTTCTTCTCCTTGAGTTCGACCTCGGTGGCCGCGCCGACTGAGATCACGGCCACGCTTCCGGCGATCTTGCCCAAGCGCTCCTCTAGCTTCTCCCGGTCCCAATCAGAGGTGGTCGCTTCGAGGGCGCTCTTGATCTGGTTCACACGCGCTTCGATAGCGGACTTCTTTCCCTTGCCCTCGATGATCGTGGTGTCCTCTTTGCTGACCACCACGCGACGCGCCCGGCCCATGTCCGCGACCTGCACGGATTCAAAGTTGCGGCCGAGGTCTTCGCTGATCACGGTGGCACCGACAAGCGCCGCGATGTCACCCAGGTTCTCCTTGCGACGGTCGCCAAACCCTGGCGCCTTCACGGCGACTACGTTGATGGTACCCCGCAGCTTGTTGACCGCGAGCGTTGCCAGCGCTTCGCCGTCGCAGTCCTCGCAAATGATGACGAGGTTCTTGCTCACCTGCAACACACGCTCCAGCCACGGCACGATGTCGTTCACGTTGGAGAGCTTCTTCTCGACGATCAGGATATATGGGTCTTCGATGTCCGCTTCCATCTTCTCGGCGTTCGTCACGAAGTACGGGCTGATGTACCCCCGGTCGAAGGCCATGCCTTCAACGAATTCCGTGTCGGTCTCGATGCCCTTGGACTCCTCGACCGTGATGACGCCGTCTTTGCCGACCTTCTCCATCACCTCGCCAATCAGCTCGCCGATCTCCGTGTCAGCGGCAGAGATAGCCGCGACCTGGGCCATGCGCTCACGCGTTGTCACCTTGGAAGCGTCCTTCTGGAGCTGCGTGATGACGGCCGCCATACCCTTTTCGATGCCTCGCTTGAGAGCCATCGGGTTCGCGCCAGCGGTGACGTTTTTCAGGCCTTCTTGAACGATGGCTTGGCCGAGCACGGTAGCCGTGGTGGTGCCGTCGCCCGCGACGTCGTTGGTCTTGGACGCGATCTCCTTCGCGAGCTGCGCACCGATATTCTCGAACGAGCGTTCAAGGTCGATATCCTTGGCGATGGTGACCCCATCGTTCGTGATCGTTGGCGTTCCAAACTGCTTGTCGAGCACCACGTTGCGGCCCTTGGGCCCAAGTGTGATCTTGACAGCATCCGCAAGCGCGTCAATGCCATCCTTGAGAGCCCTGCGCGCCTCTTCATCGAATAAAAGCTGCTTTGCCATTTGTCCACCTCTCCCTAGAACTGATCCGCGAAAAAAGAGAATTCGCACGCTGAATCTTGGCGTGCAAGAGTAGTTGTACCCAACGCTTATGTCAGGGGCAAGGGGATCAGCAAGCACGAACCGTGGCGGCCGCGGTGGAGGGTCCCGTCAATAATCCGTACAGCACGAACGCGACGCCTACAGCCAAGGATGTGAGAAGCTCCCCGCCGAAGCCCATGTCCCACGATTGTGGGTTTCTTCTAGCGGTTTGTGCGGTCTAGCCGTTCGCGTCGTGGCTTTGCAAGAGATGAGCCTAGCGGCTCGCAAGACCGGGAAATTGCGCCGGATTCACTTTGAGAATCGCGGCATAGCGGCCAGCGTTGACAAGATGGCGCTCTTCGCCCGTTTCGCGGTAGGTGTTGATACTATCGAGCATGCTATCCGCGATGAGGTTCATGTCGAAGCCCATGATGTAACGCTCGCTCATCTCGTTCAGCGCATCGAGGTAGACCTCGAAGTACGAGGATAGCTTCGCAAGAGTGTCGCGCTGGTCCGTGTCTTCCGCTAGGCGGTGTTCCGCGGCCATTCGGTAGAAGCGCTTGCCCGTCGCTACATAGTACGCGCGGTCGACGAACACCACGGAGCCGGCCCGTCCACCTCGCGCACGCTTGTTCAGCGCCTCTGGGAACACACCCGAGAGGAAGAGAGACCTGTCGCCGTACTTGCGAAACGCCTCGGACAGGTTCTGAAAGCGCTTCAACCGCACCATCTCCTGGAGCAGATCTGGGAGGGAGCAGACGCTAAGCGCGCCGTCGTCTGACTCCAGAAACAAGTCGCCGGTGGAGAGGTAACGATCAAGCAGTTGGCCGAGATACGCCACGACTGCCGCATCCGTACTGGAACGCTCGACGTAGAGAACCTTGATCACGAAGAGGTCGAACAGTGTGTGAGTGGGGACCGTCGTGATCTCGCCGATGTCGTGATAGAAGACGTTGATCAGTTCATCAACGCGGCGCGAGAACCTGCGGTTGGCGACGTTCGTGCCGTCATGCTCGGAGATAAGGAGCTTCAGGTCCTGAACTGCGGTTTCAAGCATCGATACCCTCCGCAGGCACACCTATGTGCCTGAAAGCGTACCAGATGTTCGGTATTGGGAGGCCGCTACGAGATGAGGGAAAACGCCAACGCCCGGCGACAGAACCGAGCCTACGCCACGGCTTCCTTCGCCGCGGCCTTGTTATCTCGCCTGTCCCAGGAGAGGTAATCGCGTTCATCCTGGCCAACGTAGAGCTGGCGCGGCCGCGCGATTTTCTGTTCCGAGTCGAGCAGCATCTCCTGCCACTGTGCAATCCAGCCCGCCGTACGAGGAATCGCAAACAGCACGGGGAACATCGAGACAGGGAACCCCATCGACTGGTAGATAATCCCCGAATAGAAATCGACGTTCGGATAGAGCTTTCGATCGATGAAGTAATCGTCCTCCAGAGCGATGCGTTCCAACTCAAGCGCAATGTCCAGCAGTGGATTTCTTCCGGTCACTTCGAAGACCTGATGCGCAAGCTCCTTGATGATCGACGCCCGCGGGTCGAAGTTCTTATACACGCGATGGCCGAAGCCCATCAGGAGATCCTCACCGTCTTTGACTCGTTTGATGAATTTAGCGATCCCCTTGACGGAGCCGATCTCTTTCAGCATCCGCAGCACGGCTTCATTCGCGCCGCCGTGAAGCGGCCCGTAGAGCGCCGCACAAGCGGCGGCGATCGCTGAGTAGGGGTCAACTTGAGAGCTTCCCACCGAACGCATCGCGTTCGTGCTGCAGTTCTGCTCATGATCCGCATGCAGGATGAAGAGAATGTCCAACGCCCGCTCAAGCACCGGGTCGGGCAGATACTTCACTTCAGACATCTTGTAGAGCATGTTGAGAAGGTTGCCGGTGAAGCTGAGGTCGTTGTCCGGATATACGTATGGCTGGCCGAGGCTGTGTCGATACGCGAACGCCGCCAGGGTCGGCATCTTGGCGATCAAACGCTTGATCTGGAGTTGGCGTACTTCGTCGTCGAAGATGTTCTTAGAATCTGGATAGTGCGTTGACAGCGCCGCGACCGTGCTGACGAGCATCCCCATGGGGTGAGAGTCGTACAGGAACCCATCCATCGACTTCTTGGTGTTCTCGTGGAGGAAGGTGTGAATCGTGATCTCGTGTTCCCATTCGACGAACTGGGCCCGAGTGGGCAGTTCACCGTTGATGAGGAGGTAGGCGGTCTCTAGAAACGTACTCTGAGACGCCAGTTGCTCGATCGGGTAGCCGCGGTAGCGCAGTATGCCTTTTTCGCCATCGATGTTGGTGATCTCGCTCCGGCATGAGGCCGTGTTCGTGAACGCTGGATCGTAGACCATCATGCCAAAGTCGTCATCGGAGACTTTGATCTGGCGAAAGTCCATAGCGCGAACGGCACCCTCGTTGATGGGTAATTCGTATGTTTTGCCTGTGCGGTTATCGGTGATCGTTAGGGAATTCTCACCCATGTCCGTGCTCCTTTCGTGCCGGCACGTCGCGGCAAATACATCGGAACATCATCATACTCATCACGCAGCCCGGCTCCCGAGCCGCTTCTAGTTTAGCGCGTTCCGGCCCAGGGCTGCCCGCTGCCCAGCCCTAACCTAATCATCGACCAGAAGAGAACAGGATGACGCACTCACGCGGCGCGACGGGAAGGCTAGTCTCGGGTCTCCTCCGTGACGCTCTCGAACCGTTTCTCCAGCGCGCTTTGGCGCTCTGCCAGACCCGTATAAGAGATCTCTTCTTGGGAAGCCATCGCGACTCCGAATGGTGCCTGCTGCCGCATCCAGTCGGCCCTCTCCTGCGCTTGAGCACGATATCGATCCCAGGCCAGGTTGCCGAAGATGTCCACACCGTTCTCACTAAACTTGCCTTCGCCGTTCACAGAAAACGCCAGGCAGCTTACGATCGGCAGGCAATAGGCGCCAGCGACCGGCGTGTTGATCGGCACGGGCATGAGAGGCATGGTGTGGCTGCCTCGAGCGTCACCAGTGATGAGGGGGGTCAGCCTGAACGGATCGATCACCTCTTCAACGGCCGGGAACTGCTTCTGGTTGCGTATGACCATGACTGGGTCGTCCTTGCCCTGATAAACACCCGTGATGTTGTGCAGCCGGTCTGTGCTGACGGAGACCGCGATTTCATCAGGGTACGCCCGGCTGTGGATGCGGGCGACGCCGAACCGGTCGATCTGACGTAGCAGCGTGAGGATTTCGATGTTCTCCTCAGGGGAGTTGAGTTTGACTATCCTGTGCGTGAGATCGCCCGGCTCAGCCTTGTAATCCATGTCTTCGATGTCAAAGGTGAACCCTTTGCCGACGTCCGGGCTAAGCAGGAATCCTGACGACCTCGATGGGTCGGCGAAGGCGTGAAACAGGGCCATGTTGTACGCGCCCGGCCCACACTTGTCTGCCGCGATGACGGCGATCGACTCTGCCGGCCTGTGTTCCGGCAGGAGATCGAACGTCACTTCGGCAACTCCCGGTCCGGTTCCGCGCACGTTGCCGCTAGGCGCGGTGGCGAGAAGGTCCTGGCCTGCGCCGTAGTTGCCCTCTTCTTTCGCGACCTCGGCCGCGGCGTCGAAGGCAGCGCGGCAGGCCTTATGGGCCGTGCTTGAGCTTGTCCCTAGCGTGTGTGTTGTGAGAATAGCGATGTCATCGCCCGTGTGGGTGATCTTGTGGTCGAGGACCCAGTCTTCTTGACTAATGATACGTTCGACTACTTCTAGCATCTTCCGGGAAGGCTGCGTATGGCCGCCCGGGGACCCGCAGTCGGCCTTGATCACGGTGAAGGTCAGTTGATCTATCAAGCGAAGCTCCTCACGTTAGTAACAATTTTCTGGGCATGGCTAGCCGCTAGAGCGAGTACCACTCCCGTACAGTGACCATTCTAACAAAGATTGCGGGCCTGCTCGCCTCCCTGCGACAGAACGGCCTGAGTCATTGCTGGGACTCTCTGCGTGTTGGCGGGGCCATCCTACCTCGGCCCGTTTGGGGTGTCAAGAATTCAGGGACTTCAGTGTAAGAGCCGCTACGACGTATAATGTTGAAGCTCCTCAGGCGACCGCCGGGGGGCGACATAGCGATCACGAGGCCTACGTGGCCAACCAGTCCAAGGAGCCTCTTGATTCCGCGATGTCACACATCGCGGCTTCGCCCCCATCATTGATGGCGCGCCACACGCGAGTTGCAGATGGCAATTAAGACCTGGGTTGGCAGATTCGCAATTGTCAAGGGCGAGGCCCAAGAGGAAAGCTCGTTCCTTCGCTCTTATCCACGTCAGCGTCCCGATGAAGAGGAGGACGAACTCTACGTCCTCGTTGAGCCGTCGGCCGAAGCTAGCGACGAGTACACCGGCCAGCTCGTCGACGCCATTGGCCGCATGTACCGGCAGGACGCGCTGTCAATTACGGGCGCCGTCCTCCGGGCGCTGAAGAGCGCACATCAGCAGCTCCGAGACTGGAACGAACGCAGCCTGCCGGAGCATCGCATCAGCGCCGGCGTCAGTTGCCTTGCCATTCGCGAACACTCGGCTTACCTCGCGCAGATTGGGCCGTCGGTGGCATATCACGTAGGCAGCGGGCGTTTCCAACGCATTGCGCCTGAAGGTTCCGCGCTAGAACCGTTGGGCCAAGCTGATGCGGCCGAGCCCGTCTTCAGCCGCTACGAGCTGGCGCCGGGCGACCTCCTGCTCATCGCCTCGCCAAAGATCGAAGAGCTCCTCGACGAAAGTGAACTGCGTTCGATCCTGCTCCGTGGCGGGGACGACGCGCTCGTCGAACTCTTCAAACTCGCCAGCGGCCAGCAGGACTTCTCGTTGGTGCTCCTGGCCTGCGTTGTCGAGGCCGAAGAGGCAGTTGCGGACCAGGAACCAGCGGCCGCAGCCCCGGCAGCGGAAGCTCCGACGGAGGCTGGCGAGCCAGCGGGAGCAGAAGCCACCGGCGCGCCTGTCCCCGCCACCAGCGACCTCCCGCAAGAGGAGCTGCCGGCTCCGCCGGCCGGCCTATCCGAGCCTAAAGTCCGCCTGAAAGGCCCGGAGTCAGACATCCGCTACCGCCGTCCGAGCGGACTGGCCGCGTCGATCCCAAACATACCCCTACCAGCCGCTATCGTGGCTCTCGTGGTGGCGGTGGTCGCTTTCCTTGGCGTTTGCTTTCTGCCATCCGCGCTGCGCGAGAGCAGCGAAGATCAGTTTGACGCCAGCATCGCGGCGGCAAGGGTCGCCCTCGACAGTGCGATAGCCAGCGACGACCCGGCGGAACAGCGAGGCTTCCTGGACGCGGCGGATGCCGCCATCCAGGACGCCGCCGTCGAAGATCCGGACAGCGAGGAGGTCGCAGCCCTTCGCCGAGAATTCGATGCGCTGAAGCAGGAGCTCGACGCCGTCCTCGTCCTGCCAGACCTCGACCTGATCGTCGACATCAGCGAGCGGATACCCGGCGCCGTATCGGCGAAGGACCTCGCACTCGGCGGCGGTGGCGCCTACTTCCTCGACCGGGAGCAGGGCCGCGTGATCGCGGTGTCCCTGCTCGGTCCAGACCCAGACGTGTTTGTCCTCTTCGAAGCCGGCGACCTCGTCGGCGATCTCGTCGCTGGCCAGCCCCGGCATATTACCTGGGCTGACGACCTGAACGCTCTGCTCATCCTTGATGACGAACGCAACCTGATCGCAGTGACACCGCCAGCGGCCAGCCGCCTGCTCACCGTACGAAACGCCGATACATGGAGTTCCGTGGACGGCATCGCGCACCACGATGGCGCGCTGTACGTATTGGACCGCGCGGGGGATCAGGTCTGGCTCTATCGCGGCAGCGAGGACGGCTTCGACAGCGAGCGCGTTCCCATGCTGGACGCGTTCGACCTAGAAGAGGTCGTCGAGATGGCCGTCGGCGACGTGATCTATCTCATCATGGCCGACGACACAATCGTGAGGTTCCCCGGCGGCGTGGCGCTACCGTTCACACAGGCCGGTATCCCGGATCCGCTCTCGTCGCCCGCCTCGCTCGTGCCCGCGCCCAACCTCGCCATGCTCCTGCTCGCGGACAGGGGCAACAGCCGCACCGTGGTGTTCACGCCGGATGGCACCTACCTGCAGCAACTCGTGAGCCCATCATTCACCGACCTACGCTCGATCGCGCTCGACGAGCCAAACGAACTCCTGTACATCCTCGTTGGCGGCATCCTCTACCGCACACCACTGCCGCCCCCGCCGCCAGAAGACGCCGCCTCAACGTCTTCAACTCCCACCGGCACGGACGGTGGAACACCCACGGACGACTCCGCGGTCTTGACCTATGACGTAGTTGAACGCGAAGACGTCAGCGTTGGCGAAATCGTCCGGCTGGTCTTTCGCGTCCAGCTATCGAGCGAAGCGACGGAGGCCGAGTTGGAGGAGATTGCGAACCAGCTGATTACCGGCGAAACACAAGAGCAAGACGTGAACGCGCTCGGCTTCTTCTTCTACCTCCCGGACAGCGACACCAGTGGCCCCTACACCGCGGGAACCGGAGACTGGGCCCCGAACGGCAATTGGGAGGACGCGGATACCGTCGTGGCCGGAGACTACACGACGCACGAGTTGACGATCGAGGCAGGCAGCATCCTGCCGCCATAGCCGTGAAGATCCTCGGCATAGAGACGTCCTGTGACGAAACGGCGGCCGCCATTGTTGAAGACGGCCGCTACGTCCTTGCCAGCGTGATCGCGTCCCAAGCGGAACTCCACAATCGCTACGGTGGCGTCGTGCCCGAGGTGGCGTCCCGGCAGCATCTGGAAGCGATGCTGCCCGTGATCGACGCGACGCTGGCTGAGGCGTCCTGTCGCTGGCAAGAGCTGGACGCCATCGCCGTCACGTCGGGGCCTGGACTGGTCGGGGCGCTGCTCGTCGGCGTGAACGTGGCTAAGGCGCTCGCCTACGCGAAAGGCTTGCCGCTGATCGCCGTCAACCATTTGGAAGCGCATCTCTACGCGAACTGGATTGGTGAGAAGCGGACCGACACCACAACACCGGAGTTTCCGCTCCTCGGGTTGGTGGTTTCCGGGGGTCACACGGACATGGTGCTGATGGCGGGCCACGGACAGATCAAGCGCCTGGGGCGTACGAGGGACGATGCCGCTGGTGAGGCGTTCGACAAGGTCGCGCGGCTCCTCGGGCTGGGGTTCCCGGGCGGGCCGGAGATCGAGCGCGTCGCGGCCGGCGTCGAACACTCCAGCGTTCGCTTGCCGCGCGCCTGGCTCGGCGGTAGCGATGACGTGAGCTTTAGCGGCCTGAAAACGGCCGTGCTGCACCTCGTGCGCGGCGAGAAGGGGCCGCCTCCACCTATCGAGCAGACGGCGGCCGCGTTTCAGGAGGCGGTGGTTGACGTTCTAGCGACCAAAGCGGCGCGGGCCGCCGAACGCGAAGGTGCGCGCGCTATCCTGCTCTCCGGCGGCGTGGCGGCGAACGGAGTGTTACGGCGAGTGCTCGCCGAGCGCGCAAATGTTCCGTTGCACGTTCCGCCACCGATTCTCTGCACGGACAACGGCGTGATGGTGGCCGCGTGTGGGTTCTATCGGACTCGCCATGCCGGCTGGGACCTGGACGTCTCCCCTAACCTGCCTGTGGCCTAGGGTCCACCCTGCCATGGGCCCGTACGCCTTCTGCCCTTTGCCCCCCGTCAAGAGAACGGGCAGCTACCACAGCCTCCTTGGGTGCACTCCTGCTTGTAGAGGGCTAGCAGTCCTTGTTGGCGGCGAGCGCTGAGATTGAGCGGTTCGCCGTTGCGCTGAGGTGTTCTTCCAGGAATGCGAGCCTGCCGTAGCGAGCGGAGGTAGGGAGCGCGCCGAACTGGCTGTGCGCCAACCTCGCGACTCGAGGATCACCGGCACGGTAGGCGACCGCCGTGGCCCAAGGCAAGACAGCGTTGACAAGCAGCTCGATCGCCCGGCTGCGCCCGATCAACGCGCCTGGAGAGCGCCGGGCTAGGCGGCCAGGCGCGACGTGCGCCCGCCAGTATTCGTTCGCGGGCACGGTCCATTCCTGTATCAGCGAACGGTTGCTCAGTGATAGTGCCTCGGCGAGCGCGCCTGAACCGGCGAGCAGACCAGCATGTCTCTTCAAGAGGCAGGCGAGGGCGGCCAGCCGCCTCGCCGGATGGTTGGCCGGTCTCTGCGAACTCTTTGGCGGGTCAACGTGGCTTGTAATGCCTGCCGCCTGCCATCCAGCTTCCAGCAGGATTTCATACGAACCAGATGCATGGGCACCTTGTTGGGACGGCAGCCATCCAGCGCTGCCAAGCAGGAGCGCTTCGGTTTCTATGCCGTCGGCAAGCGCGGGTTCCAGTACTGACCAGGGAAGCGTGTGCATCAGATAAGCGTCCGAGCCGTGTCCGCCCCCACGGCTGACGCCTTCTAGTAGCGCTTCGTACAGTACGCCGGCCCCTGGCTTCTCCTCTAACTTCGAGGCCAGGGCGGCCACTCGATCTTCGAAGCGCCGCTGTCCCAGGGCCTCTAGTGTCGCCCGCACATTCTCAACTCCGATGCGCTGGACGGCGTCATGGCACGGCTGCCGCCAGCGTTCCGGCCGCAGAAGCCAGGCCGAGAGGTCCTGCGCCCGCCGCCGCGCCCACGGTGCGAGCGCAACCACGGGGACCCGGCGGCCGCTTGACAGCAGCGTGTCCGCTCCAATGTCGTCCTCGAACACGACGTGCAGCACGACATGGTCGTAGCGTTTATCGGTGTGGTGGCCATGCGCCCGAAAGTCCGTGGCTCGGACGTGCAGCTCGACGTCGCCGATGCGGACGAGGCCATCGGCCATCCTGACGCGAGCGTGGCGAAAATCCGGGCCGGCGCCGCGGCCACGCAGCCCGGGATGGAGCACGTGGACGTGAGCGCCGGCCAGGGTGACGAGCGCATCGGGTGGGAACCGCTGGCCAGCCCACAGCCGCGCCAAGACCGCCTCCGAGGGCAGTCCGGAGCCGGCCTGATAGCCGGCTGAGGCTTCGCGGACAGTGAAGGCCACCATGCCGATCCCTTATCTCAACAGCCCGCCACACTTAGTCTCCGTCTCGTCGCTCGTCCTCCTCGCCATAGTGGAACTCCGCCCGCTCGGCGATCATGGTGAGCACCTTCTCCGAGGCGCCCCGCGGCTGGTACTGGCCCGTCTCCCATTCGCTCACGGTCTGCTGGCGGACGTTCAGCTCCTCCGCAAGGCCGTCCTGCGTCATCTTCAGGTGCCCTCTGAGCGAGCGGACCTGCTCCGCGTCCCAAACGGGCTTCTTGCGCTTGTTCATACGATGATACTACACGGTACCGTGTATCCTCGTCAATAGCCACACGTGGGCCCGGCGGACAGCCTGGCGGCCAGCGCCTAGTTGGCGATCAGCCGCGTGGCCGCGGTGTACGGGTCGAGGCGGCGCTCCGCCACGCCGCGGACGAGCTCCTCGAGGCTGCCGTCCAGCGAAGGAGCGCGCAGGGCCTCCTCGAGGAGCCGCTGCCGCACGAGCGCGAGGATCTGCCGCCGGGCGCGTTCCAGGCGGAGGCCGTCGCGCTCACCGGAGCGCTCGATGCGTTGGCGGTGCTCATCGATGGCGTCCACAAGTTCGGTGATGCCCTCGCGCTTCGTTGCGACGGTCGTGAGGATGGGCGTCTCCAGCCTGCCTCGGGACGCGCTTGTCGTTGCCGCCAGCAGGAGGCCCTTGAGCGAGTCGGCGCCCGGGAGGTCCGCCTTGTTGACGACGAGCACGTCGGCGATCTCCATGATGCCTGCCTTCATCGCCTGCACGTCGTCGCCGCCCGCGGGCGTGAGGACGACGATGGTGGTCTCGGCGGCGGAGGCGATCTCGACCTCATCCTGGCCGGCGCCCACGGTCTCGATGATGACGACGTCCTTGCCCGCGGCATCGAGGACGGATGCGACGTCCGACGTCATGGCGGCGAGGCCGCCGATCTCACCGCGGGTGGCCATGCTGCGGACGAAGATCTGCGGGTCCTTGGTGAGCTCCTGCATGCGGATGCGATCGCCGAGGATGGCGCCATGGGTGAAGGGGCTGGTAGGGTCGACGGCGACGATGCCGACGGTGCGATCGCGTTTGCGCAACTCCAACGCGAGGCCGTTGGCCAGCGTGCTCTTGCCAGTACCACTGCCACCGGTGATGCCGACGATGTGGCCGTTGCCGGTGTGCGGGTAGAGCTTCGCGAGGGCTGCCCGGCCGTCGTCGGTGC
>JADFRJ010000225.1 GCA_022561355.1 Chloroflexota bacterium
GCGCCTGCAGGCCCGGCAGCGAGTCTCCCATCTCGCCCTCGATCTCCGCGCGCGGCACGAGCGCCGCGACGCTATCGATAATGATGACGTCAACCGCGTTGCTGCGCACGAGCGCCTCCGTGATCTCAAGCGCCTGCTCGCCTGTATCCGGCTGCGACACCAGCAGGTCGTCGATCTTGACGCCCAGCGCGGCGGCGTACGTCGGCTCCAACGCGTGCTCGACGTCGATGTAGGCCGCCGTACCGCCCAGCGCCTGCGCCTCCGCGACGATGTGCTGCGCCAGCGTCGACTTCCCCGACGACTCCGGGCCGAAGATTTCCGAAACGCGTGAGCGTGGTACCCCGCCTACGCCCAGCGCGATATCGAGCGCGATAGCGCCCGTCGGGATCGCCTCCACATTGAGTTGCGCCGCAGATTCACCCAGGCGCATGATCGCGCCCTGGCCGAACCGTTTTTGAATCTCGCCCAGCGTGTCCTTGAGGGCTTCTGTGCGCTTCTTCTCGCTCTGGTCTTCCTTTGCCATGCGGGGCCTCCTCGCACTGATTGTACCTCAATTTCGAAGCTAGACTAGCATAAACGTTCTTATCGTGCAAATCGACCCAGCAGCAACATAGCAGCCTGACTCGAGATCGTCAACATCCGTTCATTCTGGCGCCATCCTCAGCTTCTCTTCGGCGTCCTTTCGATACAGGACCCCGATCAGCTGTCCCGTGGACGCGGTCACCAGCACGCTAGCTACGCTCTTGGCGCGCATGTGCTTGGTGAACTCAGCAAGCGAGACGTCGGGCCGGATCGTCGTTGGGCCAGACTCCATCAGATCCTCGACCGCTGCGTCCGGATCGCCCTCCAGCGCCTGACCCCGAAGGCGGCCCAACACCACGCCATCCTCCGAGGTCACAACGCATTGGCGCTGCCCCGCACTGTCAAGGCGCTCCTTCGCGGAGCCAAGCGTATCTTGAAGGCGACAGGTAGCGATGTCGCTGCGCACGGCATCGCGAACTCGGAGAGCGTCCCTGCACACGACGCCTTCGCGCGTGACGCCGGCTTGCTTCCCTTCCGTCGGAAGACCATTGGCCGTCCAATCGGCCAGTCCAGTGGTGTAGTCGTATACTTGTGTGAACCCCAGGCTTTCGAGCCGGCACGCGGCTCGCGGACTCATGTCTCACTGGTTGTCCGCTCAGTAGACAACCGTGGCCCGGTCTCTGTCGAGCCCCGCCGTCGCCGTCGCGTCGAGCGTCTTGAGCCAGAGGTGGCGCGCCCCCACGATGTGTTCGTCCATGAACTCCCGTTCGGGACGCACGTCGAACAGGAGCGCTCCCTCGGCGGCCAGTTCTTGAACTCTGTCCCTAGCGATTTCTGTTGGCATCAGCAGACCCTTTCTGATGGGGCTTCCAGCCTATCGCACCTACTGCGCGGAGTCTTCCTGCGTCGTGACGTCACCCACGGGCCCGATATCCTCGATTTCTTCGACTTCTCCGAGCACCAATTGAGCGAACTGATCGAACGCTTCGTACGTTAGTTCACCGTTCACAATCTCCAGGATCACGCCGTCTCTATCGATTGCCAACGTGAGCGGCAGCCCGAACACGCGATACGCGTCGCCTACGCCACCGGTTGGATCCATCGCCACGAGGTAGGTGGCATCCAGGTCTTCCATGAAGCTGCGGGCCGAACCTACGCTCCGTTCGTCCCAGTCAACGCCGATTACCTCCAGCCCTGCATCCCTGCGCTCCTCGAACACGCGCTGGAGCGCCGGGATCTCAGCGCGGCAACTCGTGCACCACGTCGCCCAGAAATTCAGGATGACCGCCTTGCCCTGGAAGTCGGAGAGGCGAACGATGTTGCCGTCCAGGTCTTGCGCCTCGAAGTTCGGCGCGAGTTGGTTAACGGAGGGGCTGACACCCAGCCCTTGCGTTCGTTCGTTGCGGACTGGGTCGACGATCGTTGCGGACTCCGCGCCGCCTCCCAGTAGCTGGATCAGCAGGACAGCACCAACGACGGCGGCCGCGGCGACGCCAAGCAGGGCCAGCGTCCGGACACTGAAATACCGGCGCATGATCCCGCTGGCGCGCTCCGCGAATGACATCTCGTCGTGCCGGCGCTCTTGGCGCTTTCGCTTGCGGGCCGCTTTGCTGCTCATTTCCGCAGCTCTGCGTCAGACGATCCAATAACCTCGCGCGTGCGGCGGGGACTCTCACCACTGACAGCCGGCGGGATGTCCGTCTCGCATACTGCCGCCGATTTTCTCCGCCCGTACGCCGCCCAGGCCAGCAGCGAGAAGGCAATGGCTGTCACACCAGCCGCGCCCAGCACGAAGCTGCTGTCCGTGAACCACGCGCCGACCGCGGAGAAGGTGCCCGCGCCGATCCCAGCGGCTAGCAGCACCGGAATGAGACACGGAATACAGACGGCCAATCCCACGATGGCGGCAGCGTTCTTTCGCATCGGTTACGTCTCCTTCACAACGAGCTTCATATTTCAGCTACCTACAACGTAAGCGTTCGGTAGAGCACCACGCCACCGAAGAGGACGATCAGATAGGACCCCATCGCGGCCAGGATACCGTTGGTGAGTTCGCTCGTCTTCTGACGGAACGATGTCATCCCCTGCGAAACCTTTCGCCGGTCGGTCCCGGCGACGATGAGGGCGCCGAGGCCGACCGCGGGCAGAACGCGGCCCAAGCCGTAGACGCCCAGCAGGATCGCGCCGTACAGGGGGTTCGCCGCCGCCACCGCCCAGCCCAGGATGATGTAGTACGTAGGCATGGGACAGCCGATGCCCAGGCCGGCCCCGAACGTGCTCCCCAGCACCACCGCTCGCCGGTAAGGCCTGTCCTCGCCAGGTAAGCTGGGACCGGTGACGCTGCCAAGGAGGCTGGGCAGGTGGAAGAGCCCCAGTTCGCTCAGGGCGTAACTGATGGCCACCAGGCCCAGGGCGGAGTAGAGGACGACGGCAAGCGTCATTCTCGCCGACATCTCGTCCAGCAGCTCCAGGATCGCCTCGCCGCCGAAGCCGAGGCCCAGTCCGAGGGCGGCCAGAGGCAGCGCGCTCGCGGCGAGGAAGAGCAGGCTGAGCGCCGCCCGCTGCGGCAGCCCCTTACGCGAGCCCAAGATCGATGGCATCACGAACACGGACGGATAGCCGCAGGGCAGGGCGATCATGCTGGCGCCGATGACGAACGCCGCTCCGATCGCCACGACGGAGCCGGGGCCGCCGGCTTCCACCGCGGCGCCAGAGGCGAAGCCAAAGATGTTGCTATCCAGCACACCCGCCTGCCAGCTGATGAGAGCCAGCGCCACTCCCACAGCCAGCGCAACAAGGAAGTGTCCCATCTTGCCCATGCGGGTCCAGAGCGATGTCGTCTCTAGTGGAAGCGTAGATGCGCTAGTCATGTTGAGTACCGTTTCTTTCTCCTCAGTGCGAACTACTCATCAGCGCTAAAGCCGATCTCGTCCAGAGCTTCCCGGATCTGGCTCTCGCTGGTCATCGCCTCGTCGAACTCAATGCGCACAAGCTTAGTATCCGTGTTGGCCTGGGCGACCTCCACGCTGGGAAGCACCTTCAGTGTGCGCCCGATCGTGTCGACGCACTTCTGGCAGTCGATAGCTGGAATCTTCAAAGTTGTCTCGCTGGTCATAATGCATGCCTCTATTCTCTCACGTTCCTAGTATCCTCAGTCAACGCAGCAGCTCATGATACGGATGTCCCACACGAACGACTGCGCCACGAGTTTAAACCCTTCGCTCATCGTTGGGAAGACGCAGACCGTATCGATACGGAACCCGCAGCTTCGGCCCGTTCGACCACAGCGCGTACATTCCCGAGGCAGCAGCTCCCCTGCGGATTCCGTATGTCGCAGGCGCACTGTCCGGCCTGCATCCCGGCGGTAACCGCGGCCACTACGGTGCTGCGGCCCGTTAGGGCGAGCTCCTTCTTGATGCTCTCTGGGGTGTGGCGGAAGCAATAGCAGACGAACACGCTATCGTCATCCGGATGCTTATTGTAGATTAGCTCGCGGATGTCACGCTCCAAGAACTGCTGCTCGCCGTCCGCGCTGAAATACACGGTGGGACACTCCGGCGTACGACAGAAGCGGTATTCGACCGTGCGTAATTCGGTCAGCGGCGGCACGAGCATCGCCTTGAGGGTTAGCGTATCGATCGTTTTCCCCGTTTGCGCGCATGCTGGA
>JADFRJ010000226.1 GCA_022561355.1 Chloroflexota bacterium
GGCCTACCGCTGGTTATCCGGCCGGCGTACACGCTGGGCGGCACCGGCGGCGGGATTGCGTTCACGCGTGAGGAGCTGCAGGAGATCGTCACGAAGGGACTGGCCGCGAGCCCTATCTCTCAGGTCCTGCTGGAGCGCTCCCTGCTGGGCTGGAGGGAGGTCGAATACGAGGTGATGCGAGACGGCGCGGACACGTGCATCACGATCTGCAACATGGAGAACTTCGACCCGATGGGCGTGCACACGGGCGACAGCATCGTGGTGGCTCCGAGCCAGACGCTGACGGATAAGGAATACCAGATGCTGCGCACGGCCAGCCTGAAGATCATCCGCGCGCTTGGCGTGGAGGGCGGCTGCAACGTCCAGCTCGCGTTGGCGCCACGGCAGGAGATCTCAGAGTGGGACGCGCCCAACGGAGAAGGCAACCCGCCGTACTTCGTCATCGAGGTGAATCCGCGCGTCTCACGCAGTTCCGCGCTCGCATCGAAAGCGACCGGGTACCCGATCGCGCGCGTCGCGGCGAAGATCGCCGTGGGCCGCCGGCTTGACGAGATCCCGAACGCGGTGACACAGAAGACCACGGCCGCGTTCGAGCCGGCGCTGGACTACGTGGTGGTGAAGATCCCGCGCTGGCCGTTTGACAAGTTCCCTCTTGGCGAGCGGCTGCTTGGCACGCAGATGAAGGCCACCGGCGAGGTGATGGCGATCGACCGCAGTTTCGAGGCGGCGATCCAAAAGGCGGTACGCTCGATGGAGCAAGGCGGCCGCTCGTTGCTATGGGAAGACCCGGCCTGGAAGACGGAGGAGCTTCAAAAAGTAAAATGGGCCGCGACCGACGACCGCCTTTGGCGTCTCATGGCGGCCCTGCGCCGCGACGCCGACCCGCTAGACCTCTCGAAAAAGACGGGCGTTGACCCGTGGTTCCTGCAGAAGCTGGCGCGCATCATCGCGATGGAGCACCGGCTACTCGAGGAGCCGCTGACGCCGGACCTCCTCCGCGGAGCAAAGCGCATGGGGTTCTCCGACGAGCAGATTGGCGTGCTGGCGGACGAACTGCCGGAACGCGTGCGGGTGCGCCGCCAAGAGATGGGCATCAAGCCGGTGTACAAGATGGTCGATACCTGCGCCGCCGAGTTCGAGGCCGCCACACCTTACTTCTACAGCACGTACGAAGACGAAAACGAGGCGAGCCCCCTACAGGGCAACAAGGCGCTCGTCATCGGCAGCGGGCCGATCCGCATCGGCCAGGGCATCGAGTTCGACTACTGCTCCGTACACGCCGTATGGGCGTTGCAGGAGGCCGGCTACCACGCGCTGATCGTGAACTCCAACCCAGAGACGGTCTCGACGGACTTCGACACCTCCGACCGTCTCTACTTCGAGCCGCTCGATGAAGAGTCGGTGCGCGACATATTGGACAATGAGACTGCCAACGCGAACGACTCCGCACCGCCTACGATCGTCCAATTCGGCGGCCAGACCGCCATCAACCTAGCGCGGCCGCTTCACCTGGCAGGCACGCCCATCCTGGGATCCAGCGCTGAGGCGATCGATGTGGCGGAGGATCGTAGCCGCTTCGAAGAGTTCCTCTCGAAACTGGGCATTCCGCAGCCACCGGGCGCGGCCGTCACGAGCGTCGAAGATGCGCTGAAAACGGCCGAGGTGATCGACTACCCGGTGCTCGTGCGCCCTAGCTACGTCCTGGGCGGCCGGGCGATGGAGATCGTCCAGAACGCCGAAGAACTGTCCCATTACGCCGCGGCTGCCGCCGAGGCAGGCCCGGGCCGCCCGATCCTGGTCGATAAGTACCTTGAGGGCCGCGAGGTCGAAGTCGACGCCGTCTGCGACGGCGAGCAGGTGCTGATCCCCGGCATCATGGAGCACATCGAGCGGGCGGGCGTCCACTCCGGCGACTCGCTGGCGGTCTACCCGCCAATCAACCTCACCGACGCGGAGGTCGACACTGTCGTCGACTACACACAACGCATCGGCCTCGCGTTGGAAGTACAGGGGCTGATGAACATCCAGTACGTGATCGTGCGCTCGGGAGAGACGTCGGACGTGTACGTGATCGAGGTCAACCCACGTTCCAGCCGCACGGTGCCGTTCATCTCCAAGGTGACGAACGTACCGATGGTGCGGCTGGCCACCCACGTCATGTTGGGACGCTCGTTGGCCGAGCAAGGCTGGAGCGGCGGGCTTCAGCCCAAGCAACAACTCGTCGCGGTGAAGGCGCCTGCCTTCTCGATGTCGAAGCTGAGCGGGGTCGACACGTACCTCGGTCCGGAGATGAAATCGACCGGCGAAGCGATGGGCGTCGACAAGACGTTTTCGGCCGCGCTGGCCAAAGCACTCGTCTCGGCTGAACTCGCGCTGCCAGCGGAGGGCGCCGTGCTTCTCAGCATCGCGGACCGCTACAAGGAAGAGGCGGAGCCGATCATCCGCCGGCTCGCCGAAGCCGGGTTTCGCCTGTACGCGACTGAGGGTACGGCAGCGATGATCGACGGCCTGGGCCTGCCTGTGGAGCAGATCACGAAGAAGCTCCGCGAAGGCCACCCGAACGTGGTCGACGTGATCCGGGACGGCACGGTCGATGGCGTGATCAACATCCCCGAGGGACGAATGACGGGCACGCTACGCGACGGCTTTCACTTCCGCAGGGAGGCGGCCGTGCGCCGGATCCCGTGCTTCACAAGCCTGGATACGGCTCGCGCTGCCGTCGACGCGCTGCTAGCCGGCGACCAAGCTTACACCGTGCAACCGCTGAGCGCGTACCTGAGCTGATGAAGACCGCATCCGCCCGCGTGATAGAAAACGAGAAGCTGTACGGCGACACATACGTGACTTGGTTCGAAGCGCCTGAGATCGCCCAAGGGGCGGTCCCCGGCCACTTCGTCATGCTGAGGACGGTCGCGGGCGAAACGGAAGCCGCGGACGCGCTGCCAGACGACCCGTTGCTGCCACGGCCGATGAGCATCCACCGCATCCGTGAACGGAGCGGCCAACTTGAGTGGGCGATCCTCTACGACGTCGTCGGGCGAGGTACAGCCTGGCTGGCGTCGCGCAAGCCTAACGATCGAATTCTGTGCTGGGGCCCGCTCGGCAAGGGCTATAGCGTACGCCCTACGTCGCAGCAGTTGCTGCTGGTCGCAGGCGGCATCGGCGTCGCTCCGTTGGTCTGGCTCGCTGAGGAGGCGGTGGGCAACGGCCAGAGCGTAACGCTTGTGCTGGGGGGACGGACAGCCAGCCAGATCTTTCCGACGCAGCAACTCCCGGCTGAGGTTGAGGTGATCGTTACCACGGAGGACGGTTCGCTGGGACAGCAGGGCCTTGCGACAGAGGCCTTCATGGAGCACTTGGAGTGGTGCGACCAGGCCTTCGCCTGCGGGCCGAACGCCATGTTCCGCGCGATGGCGGAGGCGATGCGCGGCGCCCGGCATCGACGGCCCGTACAGGTCCTCCTTGAGGAGCGCATGGGCTGCGGCACCGCGATCTGTTACGGCTGCGCGGTCGAGACGCGCAAAGGCATGAAGCTGGTCTGCAAAGACGGGCCGCGCTTCGAGCTGCGCGACGTCTACTATGGCTGAGCCGCTGATCCTCAGAGTCGACGCCGTCCAGATCATCGTACCTGATTTAGAAGCCGGTCTTGCGTTCTATCGCGACAAGCTGGGCCACGAACTGCGCTGGCGAAACGAATCCGCGGCCGGACTCGCAATGCCGCACAGCGATACGGAACTGGTTATCCAGACGGCGCTTGATGACCAGGAGACGGACCTGCTGGTGGAGTCGGCGGACGGCGCGGCGCAGCGATTCGCCGAGGCAGGCGGCAAGGTAATCGTCCCCCCGTCGGACATCCCCGTAGGCCGCGTCGCGGTGGTGCAGGACCCTTGGGGTAACCGGCTTGTGCTACTCGACTTGAGCAAAGGTACGTTCGACACGGATGCCGAGGGCAACGTCACCGGCGTGAGCCAGAACGATGCCTAACCGGCAATTCTTGCTTCAGATGGCAGGCGTGCCCGGCTCCGGCAAGAGCGCCCTGGCCCGGCTGATTGGGCGTGGCGCGAAGGCCGTTGTGCTCGACAAGGATGTGCTGAAGACGGCCGCGCTGGAGGGCGGCGCGGACGAGGAGCTGGCCAGCGGCGTGGCGTACGATACGTTCTTCGCCCTGGCCGGCCACCTGCTGG
>JADFRJ010000027.1 GCA_022561355.1 Chloroflexota bacterium
GGCGACTTCGACATCGTCTTCACGTCCTACGGGGCGCTCAACTGGCTCCCGGACCTGGAGCGTTGGGCAAGGGTTGCGGCGCACTTCGTGAAGCCCGGCGGGATATTCTACGTGGTCGAGTTTCATCCCGTTTCGATGATCTTCGACGACGCTCCCAACGGTACCGACCTCAAGGTCCGGTACCCATACTTCCCGGAGTTCGGCCCGATCAGGTCCGAGGATGATGGCACGTACGCGGACCTGGATGTGAAGTTCGAAAACAAGGTGACGTACGACTTCCCTCACCCGACTTCGGAGGTCGTAATGGCGCTGATTGACGCGCGGCTCCAGATAGAGTTCTTCCACGAGTTCCCATTCGGGAACTGGAAGCACTTGTCGTGTATGGAGCATATCGATAGGTATACGTGCCGCTTGACCAAGAACCACGGCAGCGTGCCCCTGTTGTATTCCATTAAGGCGACGAAGGCGGGCAAGGCAACGAGGCCGGCATGAGCGAGCGCACGACGATCCTCGCGGTGATCCCTGACCTGATGTTCCAGTCGCGGGTGCGCGAGCAGGCGCAGGCGCTCGACTTCGAGATCACGACTGCCGACACGATGGACGAGGCGATCGAAGCGCTGGAGCGTTCGCCAGGCCTGCTGGTGCTCGACTTGCACGCGATGGGCATAGACACCGCAGCTCTGGCCGCGGACGCGAAGGCGCGTGAGGTGCCGGTGCTGGCATTTGGACGGCACACTGAGACCGGCGTGCTCCGGGCCGCGCGTGAGGCGGGCTGCGACGCGGTTGTCGTGCGATCGACGTTCGTAGAGGAGTTGCCGCAGCTCCTGCGGGAGTTGGCCAAGTAGCGGAAATCGACAGACACGCGTACGTAAGAAGATCCCGGCTGTAAGGAGGTCGTAGTAGGTGGCGTGCGGAGGGGAATGCGAAGCCGCGCCGGGGTAGCACCGGCGCGGCTTCTGAGGTGTGCGGTGGAAGGCGAGCCTTGTGAGGCTCGCGCCTTCCGATCTTCGCTAGTGGAGCTGCATGACGGTGCGCAGCTCGGGCGGCATGGTGCGGGTGATGTCCAGGGTGGCGCCGACGGGCGTCTGGACTTCGATGGTGAACCGCTCGTTCGGATCCAGGGTTGGGTCAGGCGTAATGTCCCCCTGCCTTGACATCGATGGTGATGGCCTTCAACTCGCCAGGCTCCAGGAGCGTGTCATTGTCGCCCACGATGTCGGTCACCGAGAACCCCACGTCGTTGTCGACGATGTCGTCGTCGCGGTAGGCCATGACGGTCCGGTTGTTGCTGCCGGACGGGTTCATGGGCACGGGCTCGCCGCCGGCGGTGGTGGCGACCGCGAACTGGATGGTATCGGCTGACAGCGTCGTGCCGGTAGCGGTCACGACGATGCCGCCGCGGATCTCCATGCTGCCCCGTGCCTTCTCCAGGCCGGCGAACACCGTTTCTTTGCCTCGCTCAGCGCTGAAGACACCAGTCGTCAGCACGACGAACGCGAAGATGGTGGCGACGACCACGAAGGCGATCAGGATGATGGCTGTTTCCAGGCCGGTGATGCCCTGCTCGTTGCGAGCGGAGCGGCCCAGACGCTTCATGATCTTGTCCATTGCTTCTCTCCTTCTGTTGCCGATGTAGCTGGTGAGACGTAACTAGGGGAGAGAGAAGATTGGGTCTGATATCAGCGCGGAGGCTCGCTGGTGACCGCGCATGTGGAGACAGGACACGCCGTAGTCAGAATAAACCCGCGCTGGGGGAATCCCAGCACGGGTTTATCGCTTGGCCAGTGGGCTGCCTGGTTTCAGGCGGCTGCGGGTCCGCTAGTGAAGCTGCATCACTTCGGTGAGTTCCGCGGGGAGCTGTCGCGTGATGTCAAGCACGGCACCGACCGGTGTCTGAACCTCGATGGTGAACCGCTCGTTAGCGAGGAGGTTTGGGGCTGGCGTGATGCCTGTCGGGACGTTGATAGTGATGACCATCAGTTCGCCAGGCTCCAGTAGCGTGTCGCCGTCACCAACGATGTCCACAACAGTGTAGGTCACGTCGTTATCGACGACCTTGGAGTCGCGCCAGGCGATGACGGTCCGGTTGCTTACGCCGAGCGGGTTCATGGGCACGGACGTGCCACCGGCCGTGGTGGAGACAGCGAACTGGATGTCTTCGACGGTCAGGGTGGCGCCGGTGGCGGTGGCGACGATGCCGCCGCGGATCTCCATGCTTCCGCGGGCCTTCGCCAGACCGGCAAAGGTCGTTTCTTTGGCTCGCTCAGAGCTGAAGACACCAGTCGTGAGCACAACGAAAGCGAAGATGGTGGCGACGACCACGAAGGCGATCAGGATGATGGCCGTCTCCAGGCCGGTGATGCCCTGCTCGTCGCGAGCGGAGCGGTTGAGAAGCCTCTGAATCTTCTTCATGTCGTTCCTCCTTCTGTTGCCGGTCCCTCGGCGTTCATCCGCGAACGTCCCGCTTCGCGCTGTTATTGGCGGCTGAACGGCCTGCGAGGTCGCCCCTCCAGCGTATGTGACTGGGCTGGGTCCCTGGCTGCCGGCTTCCGTAGATGCCTCAGTCACCTTCCCGTTTGTAGTTCCCTTAGGCGATGCTCTTAGGCAACTTCCCTAGGGGAACTCCCTACGTTTTCATTGTCGGCAAACCCTCGACGATGTTGAGGGTTTCGAGGAATGTGCCGATTGTAGTGCTATACTCCGATTCGATGACTGCGGAAGCTCCAGCCAAATACGAAGTCGTCATCGGCATCGAGGTGCATGCCCAATTGCTCACGAAGAGCAAGATGTTCTGCTCGTGCAGCAAGGACTACTACGCTTCGGAGCCGAATACGCACGTCTGCCCAGTGTGCCTGGGCATGCCGGGCACACTGCCCGTGATCAACCGGCAGGCGGTGGAGTACACGATCATGACGGGATTGGCGCTGAACTGCACGATTCCGGAGCGCGCCAAGTTCGATCGCAAGAATTATCCCTACCCGGACCTGATGAAGGGATATCAGATCTCCCAGTTCGACCTGCCCTTCTGCAAAGAAGGTTGGCTAGAGGTCGACGTAGACGGAGAAACGAAGCGCATCGGCGTGACGCGGGTGCATCTGGAGGAGGACACGGCGCGAAGCTCGCACAAGGCTGGCGAGGGCGGTGAAGGATACAGCTTGATTGATGTGAACCGCGCCGGCGTGCCGCTGATGGAGATGGTTTCTGAGCCGGACGTACGCTCCGGCAAAGAGGCACGACTTTACGTAACGAAGCTACAGCAAATACTGCGATATCTTGGTGTGAGTCGCGCGAATCTGGATGAGGGCAACATGCGGTGCGAGCCCAACATCAGTCTGCGGCCGTTTGGGCAGAAGGAGTTTGGCGCGAAGGTCGAACTCAAGAACCTAGCCAGCTTCCGCGCGGTTGAGTTGGGAGTGAACTATGAAGTCGAGCGCCAGACGGAGTTGCTCGAGGCAGGGAAGCCCGTAGAGCAAGAAACGCGCGGCTGGCGCGACGACAAGGGCATAACCGTAAGCCAGCGAGGCAAGGAGCTGGCAGAGGACTATCGCTTTTTCCCTGAGCCGGACCTGCCGCCACTGACGATCAGCCCCGCTTATGTGGAAGAGTTGCGTTCGAAACTGCCAGAGCTGCCGGATGCCAAGCGAGAGCGCTTCATGAACGATTACGGCCTCACGCCATATGAATCGAACCTGCTCACAACGAGCCGCGCTCGAGGGGACTTCTTCGAGGAGACGGTTGCCGAAGATTCGGGCGAGAAGCAGCCTGAGCGCGCGAAGACGACGGCGAATTGGATGCTGGGCGACTTCGCCCGATTGCTGAACGCGTCGGGAATTGAGATCGAAGAGTCGAAGATCACGCCTTCCGGTCTCAGGGCGCTTGTCTTACTCATCGAAGCGGGGACGATTTCGACAACCGGCGCGAAGGGTGTTTTCGAGCAGATGTTCGAGACGGGCCAGGCGCCGGGAGATATCGTGTCTGAGCAAGGCCTGACGCAAATCAGCGCGGCGGCCGAGTTGACGGAGGTTATTGAGAAGGTGATCGCGAACAATCAGAAGCCCGTGGCGGACTTTAAGAGCGGCAAAGAAGAGGCGATCAAGTTCCTGGTGGGCCAGGTCATGCGCGAGACGCGGGGAAGAGCGAAGCCAGACCTGGTACACGACCTGCTAAAAGAGCATCTGTCGAGCTGAGTGATCTGCTAAGGCCTCTTCTCCCTTAGCAGAGCTATGCTATAATCCGCTTATGCGACTCCTGAAGGTGGATCCGAGCCTTCTCAAATGGCTCTACTTCGGGATGCACATCAAGCGGTGGCTGCTGCTGCTGCTGGTTGGGGTCGCCATCATGGGTCTCGGGTTCGGCTACTTCCTGCGGGAAGTGTACTTCTCATACACGTTTCCTGATTGGGTCTACTACGTCACGCTTCAGTTCTTGCCTCGATACGTCCGAGGTGTTCTATTCGTGGGCGGTAGCACTGCGCTGATCATGTTCTCGGTCTGGAAGCTGAACCGATCGCTGCTATCGGCCTTCATCCGGCCGGGCAACGAAGAGAGCCTGGTCAACATCATCTACAACCATCGCTACCTGCGGCGTGGCCCGAAAGTCGTCGCGATTGGTGGAGGAACCGGTCTTTCGACGTTGCTGCGAGGCTTGAAGGAGCACACGGGCAACCTGACGGCGATCGTAACTGTGGCAGATGACGGTGGCAGTTCAGGCCGGCTCCGGCGTGAGATGGGCCTGCCGCCGCCCGGGGACCTGCGCAATTGCATCGCGGCGCTGGCAGATGCGGAGCCATTGATGACGAAGCTCTTCCAGTATCGGTTCGACGAGGGCTCGGGCCTCGCCGGCCACAGCTTTGGGAACCTCTTCATCGCGGCGATGACTGAAGTCACTGGAAACTTCGAAGAGGCGGTGCGTGAGACGAGCCGCGTGCTCGCCGTTCGCGGTCAGATCCTGCCCTCGACTCTCACGAACGTAACGCTTTCGGCCGTCACCGACGAGGACGATGAGATCCATGGCGAGTCGAATATCACCGAGCGTGGGAGCCGCATCAAGAAGGTCTTTATCAATCCCGAGAATGCGCAGGCGAACCCGGAAGCGATCCGAGCGATATTGGCCGCAGACATGGTAGTGATCGGGCCTGGCAGTCTCTACACGAGCGTGCTTCCGAACCTGCTTGTGGACGGTATTCGCCGGGCGATCCAGATGTCGAAGGCGGTGCGGGTGTACGTGTGCAACGTGGCGACTGAGCGTGGCGAGACGGATAGCTTCTCCGTGAGCGATCACTATCAGGTGCTAGAGCAGCACGTTAAGGAGAAGCTGTTCAACTACGTGGTGGCGAACAACAACTTCGCGACCAACGGGGCTGTCGATGGCCGGTTTGAGCCCGTGAAGGTCGACACCAGTGGCGTTGCGGACGTTTCGGTAGTGGCAGCGGACGTGATCAGCGAAGAGAATCGTTACCATCACGACACGTCCAAGCTGGCGGCACTGTTGATGGGACTGTACTATCAGCGTCGGGAGGGCAACAGTCCTGTGGTGACCTTAAGTGAGCCGCAAGAGGCAACCGTCCGCTAGGAGTAACAGCATGGACTTTGAGAGCTATCTGAACCTTGCGCAGATGTTGATCTCGATCATTTTGGTGGTCGTTGTTCTGCTGCAGGCGCGGGGTGGCGACATTGGCGCGGCGTTCGGCGGCGGCGGCGGCGGCGGCGGATCATCGTTCCGAACGCGAAGAGGACTGGAGAAGACGCTCTTTCAGCTCACGATCGTGCTCTCGATGGTGTTCCTAGCCATGTCGGCGGTCAGCGTCAGGTACGCTGTCTAGGTTCTTCGCAAGTCCAAACAGGCGATGATGAAGGTCTACGGTCCACGCTGGCCGCTGCTCTTTGTTCTTGTGGCAGGCGTCGCCATCGTCATTGGTATTGCCTATCTCCCGTCTCAGCCGTCCGGTGGAGAAGTGCCAGCGCAAGGTGGCGCGTACGTTGAGGGAGTCGCCGGAGAGCCTGCCGTTGTGAACCCGCTCTATGCATCCTTCAATGAGGTCGATCGTGATCTCTCCAGCTTGCTATTCGCAGGGCTTGTGAGACTGGGGCCGAAGGGCGAGGTGCAGCCGGACCTCGCGGACATCCCGAATGTCACGCAAGATGGCCTGACCTACATCTTCGAGCTGCAGCCAGGACTCTTCTGGCACGACGGGGAGACGCTCGATGTCGAGGATGTCCTGTTCACTATCGAGACGATCAAGGCGCCCGGCTTCGACGGCGACCCGGTGCTGGCTGATCTGTACCGGGACGTAGAGGTCGAGGCTTCTGGAGATCTGACGGTCGTGATGACTTTGGAGCAGCCGTTCGCTCCGTTCTTAGCGCGCGCGGCAACGGTCGGTATCCTGCCGGAGCATCTGCTGTCTGGAGTAGAGCCGTCCGCACTGCGGGACGATCCGTTCAACCGGCAGCCGGTGGGCAGCGGCCCGTTTCGCCTCGTGGAGCTGACGGCAGCGTCAGCGACTCTCGCCCCGTTCGACTCGGCCCACCAGGGCCGGCCGTTTCTGGAGCGTTTGGAGCTGCGCTTCTTCCGTGATGAAGGTGCGCTGCTTAACGCGTTCCTGAACGACGATGTCGATGGAGCGCTGTTCCGGCCAGGGCTGGACACGGATGCGATCCTCGTCATCGACAATGAGGGGCGGTGGGTGCGTCGCGTCTTGCATACGACCGCGTACAGTCTGGTCTATTTGAACACGCTTTCCCCTGTGTTCGAGGAGCGGTTCGTGCGAGAGGCGCTGCAACGCGGCTTGGATCGCACTGTGCTGTTCGAGCGCGTGCTGGAAGGACAGGCCTTGGCGCTGGACAGCCCGATCGTGCGCGACCTGTGGGCGTACGTCGGCACGCCAGACGAGTACGACTTCGATCTCGTGAGAGCTTCGGCGTTACTGAACGTAGCAGGCTGGACGCTTGAAGACGATGTCCTGACTAACGACGGCGTTCCGCTGGTCTTCACGCTCTCCGTGAGCGACGATCCGATACAGGTCGCCATTGCGGAGGAATTGGCGAGGCAGTGGGGCGATCTGGGGATCCAGGTGGAACTCCAGGTGAGCGGCGCTAGTGTTTTCGTGGAGGGTGTTCTGCTGCCGCGAGAGTTCGACGCCGCGCTGGTGACTGTCGACCCGGGTCCGGATCCGGACCCATATCCACTCTGGCACAGTTCGCAGGCGTTTGGCGACGGACGGAACCTCGCGAGTTTCTCAGACCTGGAGGTCGATCGGTTGCTGGAGAACGGACGCCAGACGACGTCGGACGGGGAGCGGGCTGAGGCATATCGCGCGTTCCAAAAGATCTTTGGCGAGGAGATACCTGCGGTGCTCCTCTATACGTTAACGTACCAGTACGTCGTACCTGCCGAGCTACAGGGGCTGAGCCCTGGGCTCCTCATCGGCCTGAGTTCTCGGTTCAGTGATGCGTTCCGCTGGTACGTAGAGACGGGGAATGAAGAAGATGCCGTCAGAACAGAGTGACCTTCCGCCTCCCATCACGCTAACAACGGACTTTGGTCTTTCAGACTCGTACGTCGCGCAGATCAGAGGCGTCATCATCGGCATTAACCCACGGGCGCGCATCGTCGACATCAGCCACGGTGTGCTTCCCCAGCAGATCTTGCAGGCGACGTTCATCACGCAGGCGGCGTGGCCATGCTTCCCGTCTGGAGCCGTTCACCTGGCGGTTGTCGATCCGGGCGTTGGGAGTGACCGGCTTCCAATCGTGCTCCATACCCAGCAGGGAGTTTTTGTTGGGCCGGATAACGGAGTGTTGTCCGCCGCGTTGCCAGATGATGTACGGCCGGACGAACCACGCCGTATTCCGCTCCCGGACGATGCCTGCGCTTTCGAGATCTCGAACAGGCGATACATACGCGAGCAAGTGAGTAACACGTTCCACGGCCGGGATGTGTTCGCGCCGGCGGCTGCGTATCTGGCGCTGGGCGTTGCCCCGGAGGAGCTAGGGGTCCCAGTGCATGAGGTCATGGCGTTGCCACCCATTCAAGCGGTGGAGCAAGCCGATGGCACGTTCGAGGCGAAGGTTGTTCACATCGATCACTTCGGCAACGTCGTCTCTGACATTCGTTCAGGGGACCTGCCGGACGGAGGATTCTGCGTCGAGGCAGGTGAGAGGAGTATGCGGGGGCCGTTCAGTACGTATGCCGAGCTGGATGGTCTTGGAGCGTTGGTGGGGAGCAGCGGTTATCTGGAAATCGCCGTCCCGAATGGGAGCGCAGCGCGGCTGCTCGATGTCCAGATCGGCGCGCCGGTGCGGCTGCAGCCGGACGGTTAGTGCTCATCTGGATCGGGACGAGATCGTCACTGCGGATCGTCTGAGGCCTAGGAGGGCGTATGGCTGACACACGAACGAAGGCCGAGCTACTGGAGGAGTTGCGGGCGAGCGGGCGGGAGGTTGCCGAGAGGCTGGGAGCGCTACCGGCGGAAGAGTTCGATCGCGGGCGCTATGAGAGTGGCTGGAACGGCCGCCAGATCCTGGCGCATGCGGCGGCTATCGAGTGGACGTATCCACGGCTCCTGGACATCGCGAAGGGTGGAACCCCACCAAGCGGAGGTAACGCCACGGGCGTACGAAGGACCGAGCCAGACGAGGCATCCAAGGTACCGACGCGCACCGCCGCGGGCGGTATCGATTCATACAATGAGCGACAGGTGGCGAAGCGCGCGGACGCCACAGTAGAGGAGCTGCTGAAAGAGTTCAAGACGAACCGCGCGGCAACGATCGCGTCGGTCGAAGCGGCCGACGAAGAGCTGTTCGGTCGCGAGATCCGGTCGGCTGGCGGCATCACAGGTGTGCTGGCCGATGTGATCCATGCTGTGGCCGTGGTGCATGTCCGGGCCCATGTGAACGACATCGTTGGAACGGAATGACCAGGGGATGCGAATTGTCTTCATGGGCTCGCCTGAGTTCGCGCTGCCCACGCTGCGGGGCCTGATCGACAGCGATCATGAAATCGTTGGCGTCGTTGCGCAGCCGAACCGGCCGGCAGGACGCGGACGCTCGATGCGCATGCCGCCCGCCGCGGCCCTGGCGGTGGAGCATGGCTTGGCGCTGCTGCAGCCCGGCAATATCAACACGGACGACTCGCTGGAAGCGTTACGTATATTGAGGCCGGAGGCGCTTGTCGTCGCCGCGTACGGCCAGATCATGAAACAGCCGTTGTTAGACATCCCGGCCCGCGGTGCGCTGAACGTGCACGCGTCGTTGCTGCCACGCCATCGAGGAGCGGCGCCCTCTGTCGGAGCGCTACTTGCGGGCGATGACGAGACCGGCGTCACGATTCAGGAGGTTGTGCTGAAGTTGGACGCAGGCCCGATTGTTGCTCAACGCCGCTTGGCCATTTCGGACGACGACACGACCGGCTCGCTGAACGAGAAGCTGAGCGTACTCGGCGCGGAGTTGTTGATCGAGGTGCTGCCAGAATGGGAGCGAGGCGAGGTCGACGCTATCCCGCAAGACGAAGAAGAGGCGACGTTCTCGGCCAGCGTGAAGCGCGATGACGCCGTTATCGACTGGTCAATGAGCGCGGTCGAGGTGTGGCGTCGCGTGAAGGCCTACGCACCGTGGCCGGTGGCGACCACCACGGTCGATGGCGAGCCCTTGCGCATATTGGAGGCATGGCCGGCTGAGGCTGGGGCAGGGCGGGAGCCCGGCGTGGTGATCAAGCTGCCCGATCGGAGCGACCTGCCGCCCGGGGCAGGGTTCGCGGTGACGTGCGGCGCCGGGGCGCTCGTGATCGTGCGCGCGCAGCGGGCAGGAAAGCGCCCCCTCAGCGGCGCCGAACTACTGCGAGGGTACAGTACGCTGATGGGCAGGCGGCTGGGGTAACGAAAAGCGCCCTCGCCGACTGTGAGGCGTCGCAGACTGCGAGGGCGCTTGATACTCGGCCGTTAGGAGCTTAGTTGTCTTGCTCGCCGTCTGTCGAGCCTTCCTCGCCTTCCTCGCCTTCCTCAGCGCCCTCTTCGCCTTCTTCACCCTCTTCGCCTTCAGCGAGTTCTTCTTCCTCGATCTCGGCTTCTACCTTCGGGGGCGAGACCTTGACGACGACTTGGTCAGGCGCGCTCAGGACTGTGAGACCGGCTGGCACCTTGAGGTCGCGAACAAAGAGCGCATCATCCAACTCCTCGAGGACTGAGATGTCGACCTCGATGCTCTGCGGGATGTTCATAGGCAGAGCTTCAACCTGGATGTGATCGAGGCTCTGAAGGAGCACACCAGCGTAGACGCTGACCGCGGGCGGTTCGCCAACGGTCACTACCGGCACGTCGGCAGTGAGCATCTCGGTGAGCGAGATCTGGAAGAAATCGACGTGGAGGAGCTCATCAGTTATCGGATGTTGCTGAACACCTCGGAGGACGACAGGCCGGGGCTCGCCTTCGCCGCTGATTTCCAGGTTGATGATCGCGTTGCGGCCTGCGGTCTTGATGACGTTGATCACTTCGTCGGTTTGGGCCTGGAGTGACAGAGAGTCGGTGTCCTTGCCGTAGAGGTGGGCGGGCACCAGGCCTTGGCGCCTGAGCGCCTTGACCTTCTTTCCGGTCACTACGCGCGGGTCGACGGCTAGCGTTGTCTCAGCCATGATAGTTAGCTCTTCCTCCGTTACTACGTCGTTGCTGCCTTGCCAGCGGGTGGGAAGCTGCATCGGCTTCGCCTGGCATCCCGCCGCTCGCGTTCATGTTTGGCTGCAAGCATTACCCTAACAAAGTAGCAGAGACATGGTCAAGATTTCACCAGGCTCCCGGTACCAGGCGCAGGCGGCCGCGGTGGCCACGGCCCGCCGTAAACACACGGATGAGCACGAGGCCAGCGATGAAGCCGCCTATGTGGGCGAACCAGGCGATGCCTCCGCCAGCGCCGGTGACGTCCGTCGCCGCTAGAGCGGCGATCCCGCTGAAGAGCTGGAGGAGGAACCAGAACCCGATGAGGAGCACGGCTGGCACGCGGAATGGTATCCAGAACAGGATGAAGATCGGCAGGATGGCGGCGACGGTGGCGCGAGGGTAGAGCACCAGGTAGGCGCCTAGCACGCCGGCGACGGCGCCGCTGGCGCCGATGGCGGGGATGATGTCGTTCTGGTTCATGAAGATGTGGGCCGCGCCGGCAGCGAGCCCAACGACAAGGTAGAAGACCACGTAGCGAGCGTGGCCCATGGCGTCCTCCACGTTGTCGCCGAAGACCCAGAGGAAGATCATGTTGCCGATGAGGTGGAGCCATCCGCCGTGGAGGAACATTGACGTGATCGGTGTCGCGAGGACTCGCTCGCCTTCTGGACAGACGAAGGCGAGCGCCCGGGGGTCGGTCTCTGGGTCGAAACCGAAGCGATCGGTGAGGCAGGCCGGGATGGCGCCCCAATCGAAGAAGAATATGTCCAGCTCAGAGAGAAACGTTCGGGCATCCGGGAAGGTGCCCAACGTGAGCTGGTAGAGGAAGATGAGGACGTTGATGGCGATAAAGGTGATGTTGACATAAGGCGTCGTACGGGAGCGGACGCTGTCCGAAATCGGGATCATCGGAGGCTCGCTGCTAGGAGTCCTGCGTCCAGAGGAGCTCTCGCCGCCGCGCCGCCTTGTTCAGGTAACGAGCGAGAGCGAACAAGAGGTCGTTGAGCCGGTTGAGGTAGGCGAGAATTTCAGGGTTGATCTTCTCTTTGCGGGCCAGCGTCACGACGTTGCGTTCGGCGCGGCGGCAGACGGTGCGGGCGTGGTGCATGAAGGCGGCCGCGCTCGAACCGGACGGTAGGACGAAGGTCTTCAGTGGCGGGACTTTGGCGTCGTATTCATCGATGAGCTGCTCGAGGTAGGTGGTGCTGCTCGCGGCGAGGTCAAACGTATCGGAGCGCTTCTTGCCGCGTCGCACAGGCTTGTCGCTCGCGAGTTCGGCGCCGATGTTGAAGAGCTCGTTTTGGATCTTGTGCAGCGAAGCGATGAGCGCTCGCTGGCGGATGAAGGAGATCGCGATGCCGAGGACGGAGTTCAGCTCGTCGATCGTTCCGTAGGCGACAACGCGAGGATGGTCTTTGGCGACACGCTTACCGCCGAAGAGGCTCGTCCTACCGGCGTCGCCGGTGCGGGTGTAGAGATTCGACTTGCGGGGCGGCTTTGGCATGCTTGGAGTGCATTATACACCGCGCGGCAGGGCGCCTACGGCGGATCGTCGGGGCCGGGGGATCTCCATTCTCCTCTTGACGCTTGCCAGGTCTCGTGGTAGCATCGCTCAATATTCGAGGATGATGAAGATGACTGAACTCTACGTAATGACGAGCCGGCCCGATACGGGAGCGCGATGCGTTCGCCTGCCGCGCGCCGCCGCATCTCACGGGCCAAGGAGTTCCGAAACGAACTAGAAGTAGATCAGTAGTAGCAGGAACGAAGGCTCGTCGCAGAAGTGACGGGCCCTTTGCGTTTATCAGGAGGCAACGATGCTGGAAGGAACGCTGGTGCGGCTGCGGGCAATGGAACCCGAAGACCTAGAGGACGCCTACAAGTGGGTGAACGACCGCGAAGTGACGCTCTGGCTGACGTCGCTCCGCTACCCGGTCTCCCGAAAGGATGAGCAGAAGTGGATCGACGATGCGCCAACCAACAGCTTCGGCGATGTGCGCCTCGCGATCGAAACCAAGGATGGCAAACACATCGGCGGGATCAATCTGCACCGGGTCAATCCTGAGGACCGCAAGGCTGGGCTGGGCATCATGATCGGAGAGAAGGACCATTGGTCGAACGGCTACGGCACGGACGCGGTCAAGACGCTGCTGTCGTTCGCGTTCGATGAGATGAACCTGCATCGCGTCTGGCTGCACGTGTTCGCGGACAACGAACGGGCGATCGGGTGCTACCAGAAGTGCGGCTTCCGCGAGGAGGGCCGGCTCCGACAGGAGGTCTACCAGGACGGCCGCTACTACGACGTGGTCCTGATGGGCGTCCTGGAGACCGAGTTCGCGGAAGTTCGTAACGGAGATAGCTAGAAGGGAAGATCGATGCTGGAAGGAAAGCTAACGATACTGAGGCCGCTAGAGGAGACGGACCTGGAGCGCGTCTATAAGTGGATCAATGATCGCGAGGTCACGCGCAACCTTGCCGCGCGCTATCCGCTATCGCGCAAAGACGAGGCGAACTGGCTGGAGAACGGGCCGCCCAACAGCTACGAAACGGGCGTGCGAATGGCGATCGAGACGAAGGACGGCGTTCACATCGGCAATCTGGAGCTGACCGCGGTGAAGCCGGAGGACCGTAAGGCGCAGCTGGGCGTGATGATCGGAGAGAAAGACTACTGGGGCGCGGGCTACGGCTCGGATGCGATCCTCACGCTGCTCCGGTTCGGGTTCCACGAGATGAACCTGAACCGGATCTGGCTGCATGTGTTCGAGGACAACAGCAGGGCGTACGCTTGCTACCTAAAGTGCGGCTTCCAGGAAGAGGGGAGGTTGCGCCAGCACTACTACGCGGAAGGCCGCTACTGGGACAGCGTTGTGATGGCGATCCTGCGGCACGAGTATGAGGCGCTACACGTCGCGGCGGAGGAAGCCGAGGCTGCCGGTGTCTAATTCAGCGAACTTCTATGAGCCTGAGGTCTACGACGCGCGAGAGCAGGGCGTGCCGGGCGACATCGAGTTCTTCCTTGGCTTGGCCAAGGAAGCGGGCGCCGCAGGACATCCGGTGCTGGAGCTGGCGACGGGAACAGGCCGCGTCGCGATCCCGATCGCGCACGCCGGCGTTCGAGTCGTCGGTCTTGGGACGACTGCTTCGGGGGCCCGTTTGGGTCCGGAGATGGTGTTCGTAGCGCGGAAGGGTGCGTAAGCGAGCCTACCGCCTTTACTATCGCCGGTCTAGCAGCCTGTCGGTCGAAGGGTTACGCTCGTTCGCGACGTTGTCAAGGCGGCTGCGGATACCCTCTTTGATCATAGGCTGCGCAGGCACGACGTACAGCTTGCTTTCGCGAACACCTTCGAAGACGGCGTCCGCGACCTCTGATGGGCGGTAGCCGGACTTGAGGAGGCCTCGAAACATCTCGATACGTTGCTGGATTTCCTCAGGGATGTGCTCGGGAGGCGCGTCTCCAGGCAGCTCCTCCGGCCGGTTCCGCTCCGACTCCGTGATGTTGGTGTCGACAAAGCCTGGGCAGAGCACCGACACGCCGATCTCCGACTCCAGGCCTGCCAGATCCTGATAGAGCCCCTCCGATAGCGAGACGACGGCGTGCTTCGTCACGCCGTAGATGCCGGAGCCCTGCAGGAGTCCGGCGGAGGACGCCGTGTTGACGACGTGGCCTTCGGTAGCCTGCGCGACCATTCTGGGCAGGAAGGCATGGATGCCGTGGATGACGCCCCAGAGATTGACCCCCATCACCCAGCGCCAGTTGTTCAGCGGCTGTTCCCAGAGGGGCTTCATGCCTCCTCCACCGACGCCGGCGTTGTTGCAGAGGATGTGGACGGCGCCGTATTCGTCGTAGGCTCTGTCCGCCAGCGCCTGGACCTGTTCGAGCTGGGAGACGTCGGCCTTGACGGCGATGGCGTTGACACCGAGGTCGCTCAGTCTGTTGTGCGCTGCCTCCAACGCAGGCTCCTCGACGTCCGCCATGACGACGTTCATGCCCTCGGCGCCGAACCGCTCGGCCAGCGCGTAGCCGATGCCACTGGCGGCGCCGGTGATGACGGCAGTCCGGTCCTTGAACTCCTCCACGATGGTCCTCCTAGCTTTGGGCGGCGCCGTGCGCTATCCAGATATCTCTATCGCTGGTATCGCGATCATACAGGAGACGGTTGACCAATACTCGGCCGCGGTGCGCGTCCGGCGCGGGCGGCGCGTTCGCCATGAGACGCTTCGCGAAAATCAGGGCGGCGATGGCCGCCAACCCGGCGACGATCTCGGCGGGCTGGCGCGTGAGCCTGGCGACTATGGGTGTGGAGAGAACGCCAAGGCCCACGAACTGCGGTATGGCCCGCACTCGCACGCCGACGAGCGAGATGACGATGAAGGCGGCGAGCGCCTGACGTGAGATCGCGAGCATGACGCCGATGGCGTGTGCGACGCCGCGCCCGCCCGCAAAGCCTAGCAACGGCGACCAGTTGTGCCCGGCGACGGCGGCGACCCCTGCGGCAGCCTGCGCTCCGGGACCGAGTCCAGAGACGACGGCGACGGCCGGGCCGAGGAGGCCCTGGCCGATCTCGGCGAGGCCGACGGGCACGACCGCCGCTTTGGAGGCGCTCTGCCAGATGTTCGACGCGCCGACGTTGCCGCTGCCGTGTTCGCGAAGATCGATGCCGCTCAGGAGGCGCCCCGTCAGGTAGGCGACGGGTACGATAGCTACCAGATAGCTTCCGATGATGGTGCGGATGGCGCGCATACGCTCAGCCGTGCGCAGTGGCCACTAGGCATCATCCGGAGCGGGGACTTGCGCGGTGTCCGCGATCAAGGAGACGATCTGGTCCTGCGTCAGCCGCCCTACGTTGAGCGTGAGGTGGTAGTGGGATGGGTCGTTGACCTGGATCCTGAAAAACTTCTCGTGGAAGCTGACGCGGCCTTTTTCCTGGCTGTGCATGATCTTCTCGGCTGCGTCGCTTGATATGCCATCACGCTGCGCGACGTTTGCGACGCGCAGCTCCTCAGGCGCGACGATGAGGACGTGCGTAGCGTTTGGGTGTTCGCGGAGGACGACTTGGCTGCCGCGCCCGATAAGGACGACGTTATCGTGCTCGGCCACGTCCTGAATGAGGTTGGCCATGGTCTGGACGTACTCGTCGTCGGAGACGTCGTCCATACCAGCGGCGGCCTCCGCGTAGGTCTGACTCAGGACCATGTCCAGGCCACCGGCGCCCCCAAGCATCGGGTCGGCCGCGCCGGCGGCGGCGGAGCGCTCTAGAAAGTTCGTCACCATGTGCGCAAGGCGCTCGCTCAGCGTCTCGGTGCGTTCGTCGTGAGAGACGATTGACTCCATCGGCACGCCCAACTCTCGCGCGGCTTCGATGAGGATCTCCTGGTCGACGTAGTCGATAGCAAGACGGCCGGCGACGAGCCTGCCGATCGC
>JADFRJ010000227.1 GCA_022561355.1 Chloroflexota bacterium
ACGCGAAGGCGCTCGAACAGGCGGCGCTGCCCAACCCCCAGCAGGTTGCGGACGCCGCGCTGGCACTCTTCTAGGAGGACGCAATGATCTCTGAAGTCGTCATGCCGCAGATGGGCGCCGATATGGAGGAAGGCACCATCATCAAGTGGCTGAAGAGCGAAGGTGACAACGTGGAGCGCGGCGAGATCATCGCCGAGATCGAGACCGACAAAGCGAACGTCGAGATCGAAGCGTTCGACGGCGGCGTCTTTCGCAGAACGCTGGCCAGTGAAGGCGACACAATCGATGTCGGCACAATCATCGCTATCATCGCCGACGCCGACGACGATATCTCCGCCTACGAGAACGGCGCGGCGAAGAAGGCCGCGCCGCCCGAACCGGAGGCCCCTTCCGCGGGCGCGAAGGAGGCGGCGCCTAAGGCCACCAGCGAAGAGCCCGCGCAGGCCGCGACTCAGGCAGCTCCCGCAAGCAGCGACGGCCGCGTTCGCGCCTCTCCTGTCGCGCGCAGGCTGGCACAGGAGCACAACGTTGATCTGGCCGCGATTACAGGAACAGGTCCCGATGGCCGCATTGTGAAGCGCGACGTGGAGGCCGCGATGGCAGGAGGCACGCCAACCAAGGCAGTCCCCGCGGCCGCCGCGGGAGCGACGACCACGATCGAGATGAGCAAGATGCGGCAGACGATTGCGCGCCGCATGGCCCAGAGCAAGCGCGAGGCGCCCCACTACTACATCACGGTCGATATCGATATGACGGAGGCCGAACGCCTGCGCCGCCAGCTCAACGAAGCCGTGGAAGGATACCCGCGCGTGAGCGTCAACGACATGATCGTGAGGGCCTCCGCAATCTCGCTGGCGAAGCACCCGGCGTTCAATAGCTGGTTTGTCGACGAGCAGGTCCAGCAGCATTCCGATATCAACGTCTGCATCGCGATCGCGCTGGACGAGGGCCTCATCGCGCCGGCGATCCTCGACACCGCGAACAAGACCTTGGGAGAGATCGGAGACGCCAGCCGCGACTTGGCCGGGCGCGCGAAGTCCGGCGCCCTGAAGCCCGCGGAGTACACCGGCGGCACGTTCACCGTGAGCAACGTAGGCATGTTTGGCGTCGAGGCGCTCATCGCCATCATCCAGCCCCCGCAAACGGCCATCCTTGGCGTCGGCGGCGTCCGCACGACACCCGTCGTCCGCGACGGACGGATCGAGACCGCGGAGCTGATGAAGACCGCGCTCTCCGCGGACCATCGCGTCACAGACGGCGCCCAGGGCGCGCAGTTCCTGAATGAGATCCGGCGGCTGTTGGAGAGCCCGGCCTCGCTGCTGGTCTAGTCAGTAACGGACCGGCGCCGGCCTATAGCCTCTGGCTAGAATGCATTCGCAGGCTCGCTGCGTGCCAGCTATCGTCGCTCGCGAACTCGTCAACCCAATCACGTACATCCCGCAGCCACGCGGGAGCTGGTGCTAGATGAATGAGACGTGGGGTCGCCGCTGGCGACGTTCGCGTCGATCACGGGTTCGCGTTCTTCACGCTCTCGTGACACTCGCAGCCCTCCGCTCGCGAACGGGCTAGCTCTCCGATGCGCTCGTAGCGGGCCGCTAGGGGATCGACTCGCCCTCCAGCCGGCGGATGATTTTGCTCAGCTCTGGCAACATGGCGAGGGCGATGCTGTTCCCGGTCTTCAGCTCCGCCGTGAAGTCCCAGCGAGTCATTACCAGACACTCCGTGTCCTCTGCGGCGATGACGGTCGTCGACCGTGGATACCCATCGAGCAACGCCATCTCGCCGAACGGCTCGCCGGCTCGCTTCTCGCCAACCTTGTCGCCGCCCTTCGTCACGTCTACCCTGCCGGAGACGATTACGTAGAACGCAACGGCCTGTTCTCCCTCTTTGACGATGACATCGCCCTTGGCATATTTGCGCTGAACGACACTCTTACCCAGCCGCTCCAGGTCGTCTTTCTCCAGACGCGAGAAGATCGATATCGCCGCTAGTTCCTTCTCGTGGGGCATGCGCCAACCTCCTATGTTGTCGCGTTTCGTGCTCGGCGCATTCTAACCGCCTACCGACGGCATCGCAAGGAGCCCGCGGTACTACCAGGGCCCGCTTACGGATATCATCCAGATATGAACCCCATCCAACGCTTTCGCCGCTCAGCCCTCGTGGGCAGGACGGCGACGCGCATCTTCGTCGCGTACCGCTGGCATGGCTGGAAGCATCGCAACGCCGATCCCGATATCTCCGACCAGGAGTTATCCGAGCTTCATAGGCGCAATGCTGAGAGCATCCTCAAGACCGCAACGGAGCTAAAAGGGCTGATCATCAAGCTCGGCCAGATCCTGGGAGCGCGCGCCGACATCGTGCCGAATGAGTACATCGAAGTGCTCTCCCAGCTGCACGACGCGGTACCGCCCAGGCCATTCCACGTGATCAGGCGACACGTTGAGAAAGAGTTGGGCGCTCCGCTGGACGATGTCTTTGCCGAGTTTGCCCGTGAGCCAATCGCCGCCGCTTCGCTTGCACAGGTACACCGCGCGCGCCTGCATGACGGACGCGACGTTGCCGTTAAGGTGCAGTACCCCGACATCGAGGAGATCGTGCGCGTTGATCTCCAGAACATCCAGGCACTGACGCGCGTTGCCGGATGGGTTCTGAAGGACTACGACCTACAGTCCATGGTGGACGAACTGAGCACGAATGCTCCGCTGGAGCTGGACTTCATCCACGAGGGCCACAACGCGGAGGCCTGCGCAGCCAACTTCGCCGGTCAAGACAACATCGTCGTGCCTGAGATCTACTGGGAGCACACGACCAAACGCGTCCTGGTCATGGAGTTCGTCGACGGGATCAAGATCACCGACCTCGAAGCTATCGACGCGGCCGGCATCGACCGCCAGCAGGTAGCGCAATTGCTGACGGACAGCTACTTCAAGCAGATCTTTTCGCACGGCTTCTTTCACGCCGACCCGCACCCCGGCAACCTGTTCGTGCAGCCAGGGCCCAAGCTCGTCATCGTCGATTTCGGGATCGCCAAACGGCTCCCCGAAGGCTTCTTGGACGGCTTTATCAGGCTGGTTGCCGCGCTTGTCAGCGGAAACCTGGAGGGCCTCCCGAAAGCCTTCAGGGACCTCGGCTTCCGCACCCGGCATGACGATGACGAGGTGTTCAACGCGATCGGCGAAGCGATGGTCACCAGGCTCTCTCGCAACAGAGAGTTCAATGAGAACCGTGAGCTGATGAGCGAGTTCCAGGACAACATGATGCAGATCATCCGCGAGAACCCCGTGGTCAGCGTGCCGGGCGACTTCCTGTATCTGGGCCGCGTCCTCGGCCTGCTGGCGGGCCTGGGCGTCCAGCTTGGTTCGCAAGTGAATATGCTGGAGGCCATGGGCAGGCACCTGCCAGACTCGACACCAGCTTCGACGTAGCTTCGGCCCTTGCGGCCCTTTTGTCAAACTCTGATACACTAGAGCATTCAGAACGGGCGTGATTGCGCACGCGTTCCGGGAGCGACTGCATGTCGAACGATACGCACGAACGATTAAAGATCGAGGGCCAGCCAACGCCAAAGCAGGACCCCCGCGTTCGCACGCAAAATTGGCAAGAGACGTTCCTCGGCTTTAGCCTCGAGAACGCCAAGATCGAGGCCACTCGTTGCATCCAGTGCCCCGACGCCCCTTGCATGACCGCCTGCCCCGTCGGCAACGACATACCCGGCGCCTTTCTGCTGTTGGAACGGGGCGATGTGGTTGGCGCCGCCAATAAGTTCCGCGAGACGAGTAACCTGCCTGAGATGTGCGGGCGCCTCTGCCCACAGGAGAGCCTCTGCGAAGGTGACTGCGTCGTTGGGTTCGCGATCCGCCCGGACGACATGCAGCCCCAGCGTCCGGTCGCCATCGGGAAGCTGGAATCGTTCGTGACCGATACACAGCGCATGACGGAGGGTCTGCCCATGCCAGAGATCGAGCCAGCCACGGGACAGAAGGTCGCTGTGGTGGGCTCGGGCCCGGCCGGTCTGGCGGTGGCTGAGGAGCTGGCGAAGAAGGGGCACGAGATCACGCTCTTCGATTCGTGGCCGGAGCCGGGCGGCGTCCTGCTCTACGGCATCCCGAACTTCAAG